>JANXOJ010000430.1 GCA_025353625.1 Planctomycetota bacterium
GAGGACGGATGCTCGCGGCGCACCGCCGCATGGGGAACCAACGCTTCGTGGGGCGCGACCGGTTCCGGCAAATCGTTGCCCTGCCCCTGCCGGACGTGCCCGCTGCTACGATGCGACGATGCTACGATGCGAAACCTAAACCCGATTAACCGTTTCGCAAAGGAAGAAGTGCGCGGAGGCGGGCGTCGCGTAAATAGAGTCCGAGCCAGACCAGCACGCCGACCAGGATCGGAATGAAAAACGGTTCGCCGACGCGAACGTGCGTGGCCGTCGCCCCGCCGAGATAGCCGGTCAAGAGGATCGCCCCGAGTACGGACGTCTGTGGAATCACGTAAAGGACGGTGCAGGCAAGCTCCGTTATGCCGAGGGGAAGTATCACGTTCTCTCGGTAGCCGAAATGAGCGATCCCATCCGCGACCATGGGCGGCTTGACGAGTTTCATTGTGCCGCTAAAGATCAACAGCAAAACGGGCAGGGCACCGACGACGCAACCGGCCCAGAACGCGATCTTCGAGGTGCCAGCGGTTTGTGATTCAGGCTGCATGGGGTTCTCCTTTTTGAAACTAATCTACGGGAACGACTCTACCAGCCGACGGTGTTATAGCCGCCATCGACGTAGTGGATTTCGCCGGTCACGCCGCTTGCCATGTCGCTAAGCAGGTAGAGGGCCGACTTGCCGACGTACGTGGCGGAGTCGTTCTCGCCCCAGGGGAGCGGCGACTTCTGTTGGTAGTGTTCGATCATGCGGTCGATGTCGCCGGTCCCTTTTGCGGCCAGCGTTTTGACCGCCCCGGCACTCACGGCGTTTACGCGGATGTGCTTCTCGTGGCGACCCAGTTCGGCAGCCAGATAGCGGACGGAACACTCCAGCGCGGCCTTGGCCACGGCCATCATGTTGTAGTTCGGGATATACTTTTCGGCGGCAAAATACGAAAGCGTGACGATGCTGCCGCCTGGATTCATCAACGGAAGCGCGGCACGGGCCAAAGCGACCAGCGAGTAGGCACTCACATCGAGGGCCGTTTGCCACGCCGCACGGGTCGTTTCAATAAACGGATTGGCGAAAACTTCCGCCGGTGCAAACGCGAGGGAGTGGACGAGGAGGTCGAAGGTGCCAAAATTATCGCTGGCCGCTTTGAAGGCCGAGGCGATATCTTCATCCTTGGTGACGTCGCAGGGAGTAAGGAAGCGGGGCTTGAACGGCTCGACGGCTTTCACAACGCGCCGCTCGAACTTTTCGCCCGGCATGTGCGAAAAGCCCATTTCGCATCCCTGCTGATGAAGTTCCCTGGCGATGTGCCATCCCAGCGAATAGTCGTTGAGGATGCCGAACACAAACGCTTTTTTCCCATGCAACATTCTAAATTCTCCGACGGCCAAATTGCCCAATATGCCAAGTCAACCACGATGACTGACGAATAGATTACTCGATTCGCACTACGTTGAACAGGGCGGTTTGTTTGCTGGCGGAAGTTGGGGTGCATCCCAACGTTTGCGTACGTTGGCAGGGGGGGGGAAAGACAATAGAAGTATCTGGGAAGCTGTAGGGCTTTGGGTGGCACGCTTCCAGCCCGTGGAGAGACACGGCCAAGATGGCCGTGCCACTTCCGTTGACGCAGAAACTCTTACAGCAACCGGTTTTCAATCCACCGCCTAAAATCCCACTGCGTCCCGCCCAAAGTCATCGTACTTGTCGTGGGCAAAGAAGTTCCGGGCAACCTGATCGGCTAGCCAGCGGGTGAACTCGTCGCGGAAGTCGCCTTCCGTGCGGTCTGAGGTGGCGATACCCCCGGTGGTCGGATAGACGCTTTGCGGCATCGTCTTCTTCCAATCGATGTGCTTCTCGGCCACGTTGTACGCCTTGATCGAGCAACTCGCGCGGCCGCGGTAGAGCGTTTGTCCATCGAGCACGCTGAACGAGTCGAGCTCGATCCCAACGACCATGTCGGCCTTCAGGGCCTTGCCGATCTCGGAATACTCTTCCAGGTTCTTTTCGTCGATCAACGTGGCCACGGTTTGCGGATCGATGATATGTATCTTCTTGACGTGCAACTTGAGCAGATCGCTGACTTGCTGCGCCAATGCCTTCGCCGCACCGGCGTTGCGAAACTCCTGGCCCGACAGCGCGCGGCAAACGACGGCCACTTTCTTTCCTTCCAGACCTTCGTACTCCGCCTCCATATTCGTGCCGTTGACCAGATAGGCCATGGTTTGCGCCATGGAGCGGCAACCGACCGCCGTGGCGGCGGTAAGTAGAAGCAACGAGGCCAAGACCGGCCAACAACGCGAAGCAAAGTGACGATCCATCGTCATTCCCTTCTCAGAAGTTTAGGATTGGAAAAGTATCAACCGCCATCCCCATTGCAGCGCGATCACAAGGCCGATCGTGCAGCCGATGCTCACCGTGGCCCAATCGCTGGGCGTCCATGCAAACCACCAACCGCGAATTGCCGAAACCAGTAGCCACGGCACGGCCATCATGCCGACCATCGCTAGCAACGCGCCGCCCGCATTGGCCGCGAGGGCCTTCCGCACATTTCCCCGCAGCAGCCACGCCCACGACGTCGTCATGCCGCAAGCCGGACAGGGCCGGTGAAAAAGGACGGAAAACGCACACGGCGGCAGGCCCAGTTGCTCGTGGGTGCCGCGACCGTGGACGTCCGGCGTCAGCATTCTGGCCGTTATCAGCAACGTCAATAGGGTCGCCGCCAACAGGGCCAGCGCGACCCGCCGACCCCGGGGCAGTAATTCCACGGACTGTTTGCCTACGTTCATCACGCTAATATACAGGGATTAGCGGGCGGAGGATAACGGTTCTTGGAATTGGACGCAAGAGGGAATCGAGAATAAAACATTATTGATTCGTAAAGGGGGCCGACTCTCGGCGTTCGCGCTTTCGACACTGCTTTTTCCATCGTTCGGTCATTGTTTTTTCCGTCGAGCCCCTTTTAGCGTTCGTCGCGGGTATCGACATCCCAATATGCGATGATATACTTCACGCGGCTAAAAACAAAACGTCATTCACCTCAACGCATCATTTCCAACCGAGTGAAGTACATCCGCCATGGGCCGCCGCGCACTCCGAAAACCTGATCCTTCGCTCGATCTTTCCAAGCATCTGCTCACCTTCGAGCAGCTTCCTCGACCGTGGAAAGTTGAAACTCTATTTGGCCGTATTGCGCCGTTGGAAGTCGAAGTGGGTTCCGGCAAGGGGCTTTTCTTGCGTACCGCCGCAAAGTCGCAGCCGGAGATTGATTTCCTCGGCATTGAAATCGGATTCAAGTACGCTCGGTTTGCCGCCGCCGGCTTGGCGAAGGCCAATCTTGCCAACGGTCGCGCCGTGGCCGCGGATGCCTTGCGCGTCTTCGCCGAATTGATCCCGGATGCCTCCCTGGCCGCCGTACACGTCTACTTTCCCGACCCTTGGTGGAAGAAGCGACACAAAAAGCGGCGGGTGATGAACGAGACTTTCATGCAGCAGATCGAGCGGACGCTTCTGCCGGGCGGGCTGCTGCATTTCTGGACCGACGTCGAAGAGTATTTTCAGACGACGCTGGAGATGCTGGCTGCCCACACGCACCTGGAAGGCCCGATCGACGTGCCCGAGACGCCGGCCGAACACGATCTGGCCTATCGGACGCATTTCGAGCGGCGGATGCGCTTGGCCAACGAGCCGGTCTATCGTTCGCAATTCCGCCAGCGGCAGGATTTGCCGCCAGCGGCAGAACGTGCTTGAAGAAGCAGCGATTGCACTACCGGCAGCGGCGCGAAATGGACTTCCGCAAGCTGTTGCCTCATAAGGCTTTCGATAATTGCCGACGCCCATTTTGCCGAATTATTGTCGTTGTGGCCCAAGGTTTGCTTCCTAGCGTACTCATCTTACTCCGCGAGACGACCACCAACGACGGCAAACGAAAACGACCGAGGACCAACCCCATGAACATTCCCAGTGTCACCAGCGGACTCTCCGATTTGACCGCTCGGCTAAGCAAGCGCAGCGATGCAGCCGACGCCAAAGCGACCGATGGATCCAAGGCAACTGGGGCCGATGCGGCCGGGTCGCCCACGCCGACGACGGCCATCCGCGAAATCCTCGCCCATTACGACATGACCGACATCTCGCCCAACGACTTCTCGAAGATGATCCAGCAGCTTTACGACAAAGGCGCCATCTCGCAGAAGGACGTGCAGGAGTTGTCGTCCATCCGCGTCGATCTGGAAAATTCCGGTGCAAGTCCCGACGACTCGATGAATCTCGTCGATTTCTATCAGCAGAAAATGGCCAAAGTTCAAAGCGACGCCGCCAGCGGCTCGGACCCCGCATCGGCCCAGCCGAACATCGATCTCCTTGCCGGACGTTTGAACTGGATATCGAAGTTCGCCGCCATGCACGATCAACGCGGGACGAGCGGGTTGAATGCGGTGGCATAGTAATACCAAAATATCCGCGCCCTCCAGCGATATCCGCAGCTCCAATTATTCATTGGGCTCAACGGATAGTGCCACCCACTGCCGACAGCCGCTTACGACCCCGGCGTATCCAGATAGGGGTCTTGGCCCATTTGCTGCTGCATCTTCTTGCGTTCCTTCTCGAAGTACATCAATGCGCGTCGCTGGCGAAAGTGGCGGCGTTCCACGATGCCCTGAGCGCGGCCGAATAGGTAGCTTAGTTGGTCGAACGATCGCGTCGATTTCACTCCGCGGGCTTTGAGCCGGCCCGACTTCTTTGGCCCCAGGCCGGCGAGAAGCAGCTCATCCTCTAACGACAGGAATTGGCGAAACGTGCCTGGGTCGCCTTGACGACCGCAGCGACCGATGAGTTGCCGGTCGATGCGGGCCGCGTCGTGCATCTCCGTGAGGATCACATGCAGGCCGCCGAGGTCGGCGACGCCCGTTCCTAGCTTGATGTCGGTTCCTCGCCCGGCCATATTGGTTGAGACGATCACCTTTTCGAGCGTGCCGGCGTCCTTAACGATATCCGCTTCCTCGGCGACGTGATTGGCATTGAGAACCTGATGTGCGATACCCCGCTGCGAAAGCAGGCGGGCGATAATCTCAGACTTGTCGATCGAGCGCGTGCCGATGAGCAAGGGGCGGCCCTTTTCGTGCAGCTTGCACACTTCTTCGATGATGGCCTGCCATTTGGCATCTTCGTCGCCAAAAACTTGCGTGGGGAGCCGCTTGCGGACGGCCGGTCGGTTGGTGGGAATCGGCACCACGTGGCAATGATAAATCCGCCGCAGTTCGGCTGCCGAATCGATGGCCGTGCCGGTCATTCCGCCGATTTTTTCGTAGCGCAGAAAAAAGTCCTGGATCGTAATCCGCGCCGCCTGCCCCGTGGCAACGGTCACTTCGACACCCTGCTTGGCCTCGACGGCCTGATGCAGCCCTTCGCGCCATTTGCGGCCTTCCGCCAAGCGGCCGGTGAACTCATCGACGATCACGATCTCGCCATCGCGAACGACATATTGCCGATCGAGCTTGTATTCGCGCTCCACCAGCACGGCCCGCTCGATGTAGCGGTAGATATTCACCATGCCGACGGTGTCGAGTGCCTCCGGTTTTTCCAGCGTCCGCGATTTCTGCCGCCCCTCGCGAGTCAGTTCGACGGTCTTCTTCTCGTGATCGTACTCGTAGTCGTCGTCTTCGACGAACTGGCTGGCAATTTCCGCCGCCCACTTGTAACACTCGACTTCCAACTTCTGCTCCTCGGTCGGCAGCGCGCTGATGATGAGCGGCGTGCGGGCTTCGTCGATGAGGATGCTATCGGCCTCGTCGACGAGGGCAAAAAAGGCGGCACCTTGCACCGGCTTTTCGCTCGCTTCGTTGCCGTGCCCGAGCATGCCGCCCAACATGTCGCCTTGCCCTTCGGAGATTTGCCGCAAGAGGAGCCGATCTCGGAGAAAATCGAAGCCGAACTCCTTGGCCGTGCCGTAGGTCACATCGCATTGATAGGCGGTGCGGCGTTCGTCCTGCGACATTTGCGTTTCGACCACGCCGATGGTCATGCCCAAGGCGCGATAGATGGGCACCATCCAGTCGGCATCGCGGCGAGCCAGGTAATCGTTCACGGTGGCCAAATGGGCACCCTTGCCGACGAGGCCGTAGAGGTAAAGCGGCAGCGTGGCGGTCAAGGTCTTGCCTTCGCCGGTCTGCATTTCAGCGATCGACTTATTGAAAATGGCGATGCCGCCGAGTAGCTGCACGTCGAAGTGCCGCATATTGAGCGTTCGTCGGCCCGCCTCGCGGACCAGTGCATAGGCTTCGACTAACAGCTTGGCCAACGGCTCACCGCTTTTTGCCCGATAGCGGAGCGAAAGGCTTCGCTTCCGTAATTGCTCATCGCCCAACTCTTTCAATTCAGGTTCCAACGCAGTGATTTTGGGCACGAGGGCCGCCCAACGAGAAAGCCGCCAGCGATTTGCGCCGTTGGCAAGCACCGGGATCTGCGATTCAACCAGATGAGTAAAGCTCATTAACGATCGGGCTCGGGGGTCATTCCATCGCGCCGCAACGGCAAATCGCCAATATCCGGCGCGGCGACGGGCGACACGACCGATGCCGGGGTAACCGCCGAAGCACCATCCATCGCCGAAGGTACGTTAATTATACTCGGCGTCGGCTCCGGCAGCGTCGATGCCGACGGCGGAGGGGAGACGGTTGTGCCATCCATTGCCATCCCGTTGCCGCTCGGCTGGCGAATGGAACCGTCGCGATAGTTGAAGCCGCCTTGCGGCAAATAGCCGGGCGGCGTGGTTCCCTCCGATGGGGTGGCAGGTACGGCGGGGGCGGGCGACATACCGGGAACGGACGACGGGGGCGGTGCCACAGGTGCGGGAATCAGCTGGGCTGGAATGTTGCTCGGTGCCAGGCTGGAAGGGTTGGGCGGATAGACGCCGTTGGCCGGATAGGGCGCGGCCGAAGGGGCAACCGCTGTATTCGAGTAGCCCGACGGCGGGGCCATGCCGCGATTCGGATTTCCGACGGGCACGCCGTTGGGTGGCCAACTGTTCGTGGCACCGTAGGGGTTCGTCGGCACGACGGGTGCGGGGGCTGGCGTGTAGGTAGGCGATGGCGTGTAGGTAGGAGCCGGCGTAGCAGGCACGTACGTTCCAGGCGTTCCGAAAGCCGGGTTGGGAACGGGTGATATCGGCGCGGGATTGTAAGTCCCCGGCAATAAATTCGGCTGCACATTCGGCTGCATGGGTTGCAACCCGATGGGCGTTCCGGATGTGACCACCGGCTGCTGCGGAATCAGCAGCGGATCAGCGGGGCGGATCCCAATCGAACCAGTTCCAGGGGAAGGCACTCTCGTCTGGCCCCAAAACGGGTCGGTCGCCGGCCTTCGCTGGCTTTGACAGCCGCTTAGAATCACCGCTATTACGATTGCTGTTATTGCGCGCGTCATGGGGCGAACTCCTATCCGCCTGGGGCACCGAAAGGCTTGGGCCTTCCAACGGGGCTTCCGAAGAATCGGGGCGGGGACGTAGATTAGCGATTTTCTCAGTCTTGTCCAGACGGCTTTTTTCTGCCTTCAACTCTGGCTTAGGGCTGGCCGGACTGACGAGGATCGGCCCCTGAATGACTTTTGGCATCAACTGAGGCGCGGGTTTCACGCTCGATTCGGCCTTCACCTCGACGAAAAACGGATTGATGATTGTCAGCGGTCGGGACTGCGGAGCCGAAGAATTCGCTGGGTCCGCGACCGAATCGCTACAGTAGACTACTTGCTGGTACGACGAATAATAGACCGGGGGAACCTGCACAAAATAGGGCAAACGCTCCGGGAAATAGTCCCATCCCGACGGCAAGTAACCGCCCCAGCCCGAACAGCCGAACGTATTCCATGAGCCAAAGGTCGAACCGCATCCCCAGTTATTGTGTACCCCCCATCCGTGGTGATCCATGCCGGGAGAACCATGTTGGCCAGTGGAATGATTGGCTACGCCGCCCAAGGAATTTCCGCCGCCGCCATGTCCAGCTGCGTGGCCAATTGCACCGCCAGCGGCTGCTACGATTTGCTGGCAAATCAGAAAAGTTAAAACTGTCAGCCCGACTGTTGTCTTGTTCGTCACGGCAAAGCCTCCGCACCTCAAATATCACATATAACCCATATTGCCATCATAATCGGGAAAAATGGAACTGCAAGGGTTTTCCGGCTTTTCAGTGCTTATGCGGTTCGCCAGCAGGCTCGGCGTGGTCCTTGATGCCGTCCAATTGGTGCATTGCCGGTGGGTTTTGAGATCCGGGGACATGGGGAACTTCAAAAACGACCGTTCCAAGTTCCTCCTTGGGAATCCGTTTTTCGCATCCCGCAATGGAAAGTAACGGGACAAAAAGGCAAAGCAAGATGGGTCGAACGTGCATGGTCACTCCCGGAAGCGGTCGATATACTTCGATTGTAACGAATTGAGGCCCGTAAACGTACTCATTTCGTGTCGCGAGGTTGTGAATTTTTTCGATAGGTAGGACGGACTCGGAGGTCCGTCCCACAAAATGCCACAATAAACGCGAGGGGGAAAACCTCTCTCGCTCCTTGCAATCTCCTTAAATCGAAAAATCAGATCCTCAGAGCCAGAGGAGTATGGCTATCGAAAGTCTCCGTTATGCTCCCCGAAGACCTAACCGCAAAACTAAAATCGGAAGCCCAGAGGCTGGGGTTCGACATGGCGGGGGCGACGGCTGCGATCGTGCCACTGCGGCTCACGGCCTTGCATCGGTGGTTGGCCGATGGTTTTGCCGGACAGATGGAATACATCCCGCGCCGCGCCGCCGCGTACGAACATCCCAAGCACATCCTCGACGGCGTTCGCAGCTTACTCATGCTGGCGATGAACTATCGCACCGAGGAACCGATTGCACCCCAACCGGGCCAAGGAACGATCGCCCGCTATGCTTTGGGTACGGACTATCACGACGCGATCCGCGAGCGGTTGCACGCCCTAGCTGATTTTCATCGCGGGTTAACGCCCGAGGCGGCCGTTCGCGGCGTCGTCGATACGGCACCACTCCTGGAACGCGAATTCGCCGAACTGGCTGGGCTAGGTTGGGTTGGCAAAAATACACTGCTTCTAAATCGCAAACTGGGAAGTTGGTTCGTACTGGCTGCATTGCTCACCAGCGAGACACTCCTCTACGACGAACCGACGACCACCGGCCATTGCGGCACCTGTCGGGCGTGCATCGACGCCTGCCCGACCGGCGCGATTGTCGAGCCTTATCGCCTCGACGCGCGAAAGTGCATTTCGTATTTGACGATTGAGCTGCGCGAACCGATTCCGCCCGAGCAGCGCGAGGCGATTGGCCAGCGAATCTTTGGCTGCGACATTTGCCAAGATGTGTGCCCCTACAATCGACGTTCCCCGCCGACTGCCGAAGCGGTCTACCAGCCGCGGCCCGGCAGTAATCCGATCGACCTGGCCGAGTTGCTTCGGATGGACGAAGCGGCCGTTCGGCGGCGATTTCGCGGCTCGCCGATACTGCGCGCCAAGCGTCGCGGCCTAGTCTGCCAGGCGGCCTATGCCCTGGGGAACTCTCCCGACCCCAATGCCATTCCCGCCTTGATGGAAGGTCTTGGCGACACGGACCCGGCCGTGCGCGAGGCATGCGCCTGGGCACTGGAAAGGTATGATTGCGAAGAAGTGACGGCTAAACGGAAGTAAGTCCGTCCTGCCGGCACGAGTCGCCCGCTTATCTTCAGATCGAGAAGCCTTGGGATGTTGACTCCAGACGGTACTCCAACTATTCGCGTTACATGCCGCATATTGATTCACTTATTGCCTTTTGCCATGATACCACTTCACGGTTTCACCACTTCACTGCACCACTTCACTGCACCACTTCACTGTACCACTTGTCCACCACGGCATGCCACTGATCTCGCGTCTTCACCACCACGAAATCCTCGCGGACCTCTTTCATGCACGGGTGCATTCGCGAGCCGAGGATGCCAAACTTGCGCATGTGGGCACAGGTGCGGTTGTAGCCGTAGGTGGCTTCCGCCAAGCGGTAGTGTTCTAGCAGGACTTCACGCTGCTCAGCCAAGGTGGGGTGCTCGACGGGCTGGCCGGCAGCCAGTGCTCGGGCTTGGCGGAATATCCACGGGTTGCCGATCGCGCCGCGGGCGGCGG
>JANXOJ010000442.1 GCA_025353625.1 Planctomycetota bacterium
CGTTCGATAAAATATCGGACGACTGTTTCGCCATTACTTCTGCGTGAGTAAATCTCTCCTCGGCGACCGCCTCTTCCAGCGCACGTTTTTTTTCGGGAGTAAATCTCTCCTCCCCGTCCTTACGGTCACCGGAGTTCGCGGCAAGCGAATCCAACTGATCCCCGTCGCGTTGCTGGATATTTCCCTTCACCGCCAACTTCTGTTGGTATTGGGCCAGTTCGCGTTGTTGGGCGTCGACGTTGCTGCCCGATCGGCGACCGTAGGCTTGATATCCTTGCTGAATTTGCGACTGAGGTTGACTGGGGTCGGCTTGCCGCAAAGCCGGTTGCTGGGTCGGGTTGGCTAAGCCCATTACTTGTCCCGCTTGGCCTCCGCGCTCGCCCCCGCCGCCCTGCCCGCCTCCGCCGCCCGAATTCAGCAGCATCTGGCCATCGGTCACTACGAGCGTCGAATTGCTAAAAAACCCGTTGTTATCGAAGTTCAGTGCGCCGCCGTTGTTGATGATGACGCGGCCGTTGCCGACGTTCGCCCCGCCAAGCGTCAACGCGCCGGCACCCGAATTCGTAAGTCCGCCAGACTTATTCAGTTGCACCGCATTTGTCGCGCCGTTGAACGTCTGGTTATTTGCCTGACCGTTTCCGCCCTGTGGTCCGTTGGGCGGGCCGTTGGCGGCGACCGTTCCACCCACCATGTTGACGTTGGCGTTCGGGTTGGCCAAGCTATTTTTCGCGATCCAATTCCAATTGAAATCGGTGGCGTTCTGAGCCTCGTTGGCAGCGGGCGTTGCCACAACGACCGTTCCGGCGTTGATGGTCGTAGTGCCGTTGTAGGTATTGTTGCCGGTCAAGTTCAACGTGTTCTTGGCGTTGGAAACGCTCTGATTCTGATAGAGATCGTTGAGCCGCTCGCGGTTATCGGTAACTAGGGCCTGTTGGGTCTGGCTCGCGCTGCCCGACTGTTTGAGCAGCTCTTTGCATTGCCCGAGGATTCCGAGATTGAGAGTCAGTTCACTCTGCAATGCTTTATTTCCGACGCGGCCCGAATCGGCTTGGATGCGTTCGGATTCCGCGGCCCATTGCTTGAGATTGTTTTCCGCTCTCATGCGAGTGTAAGGATCCTTTTCTCGGGCCGCCTCCAAGAGCCGCTGGCCTTGCTGATTGAACTGGGCCCTACGGCCCGCTTCAATCTCGGCGGCATCCTCCACCGGATGCAGTGTGCCGCTGAAGTTGAACCAGTTGTGCGACTTGGGGACGTAGACCTCGACGAGGCTCCGTTCGATGGCGATGTTGTCGGCCTTCGGGTACGAGCGGACATTCCGCACCAGAGGGAAGCTAATAGCACCCAGCGGCGAAAGCGGCGGCAGCTTGCCGCCGTACTTTAACACGACGAGGTAGCTCAAGTCGCCCTTCGCCGTCTTCAGCACCGGCAACAGCACGTGCCGCGAATCTTTCGGCCCCGGCCGTTGCGCCGGTTTGGAGGGCTGCCCGGCAACTTGCACGGTCCACAGCGTCGCCCCTTCCGGCAGTTCCACATCGAGAAATTGCTCGGTGGCGTTGTCGAGGCTGAATTCCAGCTTGGCGCGATAGGCACCGTTGGCATCGACAATCAGCGTCGTTTGCGACAAGTCGATCCGCGCCCCGGCGGTCAGCAAATCCTCGTGCTGTTGCAAGCGAACGCTCAAATGCGGCCGATTGGCCCCCGGCCGCACCAAAAAGGCGCGATAGATGTGATTGCCAAGCAGCCCGCTGAGCGTTTGCCACTGTTGCTGTTGGCGACCGATTTCATCCAACCCGGTCCACGGATCGTCGACGACGAGCTCGTCCCGGCTGGTCGATTCCAGCGTCACGTACTGATGTTGAATCAGGTCCGCGCCGCGCGACGGGTTCGCCTCGAAGCTGGGTATCGGTGCGGCGTGCGCACCGGGCGTTAAGAGGCGATCGTTCTGCACCAGCACGCGAAGGTCGTTCATCACGTCGTCCTGGAGGCTCAAGCGAACGCGAATGAGGCCCTCGGGAGCATCTTTTGCGCCAGCTTTTGCATCGCTCGCGACCGCCTCAATCGTCTTTTGCCGCAGCATGGGGACGGAGATGCGCGAGTCGGCCATCGAGGCCGGAAGCAGGAAACTGATCTCGCGAATGCCCGCGTTGCGGATCGAATAGTTGAGGATGATCGTCTCTTCCACGGCACGATCGGTGACGCGAACGTTGGTGATGGTATCGCACGATACGTCGGGCCTGCGCGGCGTGAGCCGGAGTATGGCCGAATAGCTGCCGACCGCATAGTGCAACGCCAGCCGCGTCGCCTCGCGCTGCTTGGGATCGAGCCACGGCTCCACGCTATCGAGGGCCGATTCCTGGCACTTATCGAGCTTGCGGGCCTCAACATCGAAGGCCGGATCGACCTGCACGGCAATATCGCCTTGCTGCGATTCGGCGTCGAGAACTTCCAGATTCGGCAAGGCAATTTCGCGGCTCGCCTGCGGCGCGGTCAGCTTGCCGCGTATTACCAGCGGCACGTCGCCGAGTTGACCCGTCGAGAGGTAGACGCACAACACGCGGCGTTTCTGCTGCTTTTCTATCGACCACTGGCTCGGACAGGGCACGACAACCTCCGGCAGTTGCAGATCGTCCGGCACGGCCACGCGGAGGCGGTAGACGGGCCGCTGTCCAACGTGGAATACGATGCGGCTTTCCAGCTTCGGTTCGTAGGTATCGACCTTGACGATCGTCTGGGCATCGGCGCGGACTTGCGATGCGGACGCAACGGCGGTCAAGCCAAGTTCAAACGGCATCGTGGGAAAGTGATACGCCTCGTAGGGCCGGATGGAAAGCACGCTCTCCGCCGTGCCCGGCCCGGCGGAGAGATCGGGCAGGCTGCCCAAGTCAATCCGCGTCACACCGGTGCGCTTGGTGGTGCGAACGTCCAACAGCGGGCTGCGGCGGATCGTCACCTGCCCGCTGGCCAAGGCCGCATCGCGGACGGAAACCATCGGCACGTTGAAATCGGCGAGAGCACCTTGCCCGACTTTGCCGCCGCGCCAAAGGAAAAGGGTGAATTGTTCGGTTTCCTTGGCGGTTTTTAAGAGGCTGACTTCAATCGTTTGCTCCGCGCCATTGCGGCGCGACTCCCAACCGCGAACGTTCCCGCCGGCCACTTTTTCGACCAGATAGTCGGCAGGCAGCACGAGCGAAAAAGTGTCGCGTTGGCCGCGACGGAACTCCATCGACATCCGCCACGCCATGCGAAGGCCGTCTTCTTGAACGTCGAGCACCGCCGCCGTTTGCACGGTGAGGCCCTGATCGACCTGGGCTTCGGCCACCTTGGGCCTCCACTGCAAGCGAAGCTCGCCGGCGTTGCCCAGTGCCGTGTCGATCGATTCGTCGGCTTTCTCGGTTTCGCGATTGGCATGGTCGGACGTCTGCCCCAGGCGAATTTCGGTTTGCGGCTTGGGCACGCGGAGCGAGATCGTCGCGGCGGGGGCCGCCGGCAAGGCTCCGATGACCGCACGCCAACCGCCCATGCGGACCAGCTTCAACCGCACTTCCAACTCCAGTATATGCGGGCCTTTGCCGGAGGCGTAAAGCTGCAAGAGCGACCCTTCCAAAGGCGTGCCGATCGGCTTGCCGCCCTTTGTCGTTACGATCTGTTCCGGCGCGGTCCCGACGACGCTCAACCGGGCCGGCTTGCCATCCAAGTCGGCACGCGCCAGAACGCCGCCACGCAGGCCGAAGGGAATGGCAACGTAGTCGTTCGTCAAAACGTCGATCCGCATGCGGCCTTTGACCGTCAGCGTTTCATCGCCTTCCAGAACGGCTTCGTAGGCCGCTCCGGCCAAGGCATAGGGGAGCGGGGCGGGGTGGGTTTCGATCTTCTTATCGGGATAGGCGCGGTTCCAAAGTTCGACGTAGCGCGTGTAGGGAACCAGCAGATGATTGGCATCGCGGACGCCGGCCTTTTCCTTGTCGTCGTAAGGCAGGATGACGGCATCTTCCGGAACCGTGACCGGCGTCTCGGGCACCGCCGGCAGAGTCGGTGCTTGTGCATGTGCGGCGGCGGAACAGGCCAAGACCGCGAAGAGCATCAAGCCGGCCACCGGTGTCGCTTTGCAGGAAGTGCGGCCCGTGCAGCAAACGATCTTGGAACGAATCCAACAGACCACGCCGGCGATGAGGAAATAGGGAACCAGCCAACAGGCCGCATAGAAGACTCCGTTGCAAAGCGATGCCATGCTCACGGTATCCCACGCCAACGGCAGCAACGCCGAGACGAGCGCAAGGCCCAACACCAGGGCCACCTTTTGACGCACGGGCCGACGAGTCGCAGCTAGGCCCAAAAGCCCCACGGCCAAGGCGATGCCCCAGGTCAGGGCATTGTTGCCGGTGTGGTGGACCAATGTGAGCGAGACGAGCGGTTCGGCTCCCAGGCTATGGAACGTGATCGTGCGGGGGTCTTGGTCGGCCTGTTGCACGTCGATTTTCAGACTGCGAACGCCTTCGAGCTTGCTAAACTTGCCGCGCCATGCCAAGGACAAATCGCTCGAACTTGGCGCGCTTTCACCCGTAGCGATTGCCGGTTTTCCACCACCCATCGGACCATCCGATTGCGGCTTCTTTTCTGTCTCTGGTTTAGCCGGTGCGGGGGCCGACTCGGCCGGTATGGGTTGTTCCACTGCCGGCGGGACTGCTGCGGGTAAACCCAGTGCTGGAGGAGTAGGGGCGGCTGAAGAGGGTAGCGGGACGGACCGCAATGCGCCTGCAATTCCCATATGAGTGTTGGTCACAGCGGGAGCAGGTGGCGGGGTAGGCCGTGGTTCGTCTGCTTTGGCGTCCGGTACGGCGGTCTGAGGAGCGTTGCCGAATGGGTCAACACCTGCCTTATCGTCCGCTTTATTTTTCGCTGCATCCTGAATTGCCGGTCGTCGAGCTGGGCTCATCACCATCGAGCTGCCGCTCGGCCCATAGCCGCCGGCTGGCTTTGCCCCCGCCTCCCCTCGCGCGCCGTACTCGACAGCATTCTGCGCGGACTTACTCGCCGACATGA
>JANXOJ010000483.1 GCA_025353625.1 Planctomycetota bacterium
GCCGGCATTCCGGCATCGATCGTTTCGCGCAGCTTGGCGCGCCGCTTGAGCCGATCGGCGAAGATTTCGGGCTGCAATTGCAGGTCGTCGATGCGGATGTGCTCCATTTTGTTCATATCCAAATCGTCGCCGGGTGGATAGAGCGTGTAGGGATCGAAGGCGCGCCCCAAGAAGCCGGCGGTGCCCCCTTTGCCGACGACGTTGCTCTCTTGCAACGGTCGAGGAAGCATCACAAAGGGGAGCATCGGCAGATCGGTCGGCTTGAGGCGGATGAGGTTCGCGCCGAAATTGGGAAAGTCCTTGGCGTTGGGCGGTTCGAGTTGTCCGGAGGGACTGACCTTGTCGGTCGTGTAGCCGGTCATCATTTGATAGATGGCCGCAGTGTGGTTGAAGAGGCCGTTGGGCGTGTAGCTCATGGAGCGGATGAGCGTGAATTTGTCGTTGATCTGCGCGAGTTTGGGGATGATCTCGGTGAACTTCACGCCGGGAATTTTCGTCGAGATTGGCTTGAAAGCACTGCGGACGTTATCCGGCACGTTTTCCTTGGGATCCCAAAGATCGAGGTGGCTCGGCCCGCCTTGAAGATAGACGAGGATGATACTCTTGGCTTTACCCCAACCGGGACCGCCGCCGGTTCCCGCTTCCGCCGCACGAGCTTGTAATCGAAAGAGCGAACCGAGCGAAAGGCCCAACATGCCCGCCCCGCCCACGCGGAGCAGCTCACGTCGAGTGATTCCCAGTTCTGGATCGCACAAGTCCTTGCCTGGCTGGCCGGGGATGATGAGCATGATCGATTCCTTGGATCGGTTTTGGTGGTTTTACCTCCCTACGAAAGGCGTAGGGCTGCGTCGAGCGGACCGCGTCGTCGCGGTCTGTGCCGACCCACCATTCTTGGTTTATGGATATATCGGGTGGGGCAACGCGACACCACCCTTCGTTAATGGTTAAAAAGGAACGAGGGGCTGTTAATCAATGCCCAGGTTAAATCCTGAGCGAATGTGAGGCGAACTTTTTCCAACTGTTTCGTGCTGAGGTCGACGTCGCGATGCAATTGCACAAGTTTGACATCGGGCGCCAGCGGGCGACTGACTTCGGCCAGGGCATCGCGGAGTTGCGTCAGCTTGGGATCGACCGGCAACGGCTGTTTCGCGGCCGCAACGGCCTCGTTACGTTGCTTTAATTCCTGGTCGAATTCGCGATAGTAGCCCAGCAGTTCGGCCTTCTGCTTTTCGGTACGCTTGTCGGCGGCGATGGCGAGAATGTCCGCGATGTTCGCCGGGTGGTTATCGAGCAGGATCGGTCGCGGAGCATTGGTTACTGAAATACGGAAGCGGCCAAGAAGATGTTGGCCGTCGGCAAAGTTCTGGACCATGCGGATCGTGAAGACGCCCGGCGCAGCGACGTTGTCGTGCGTTTCGAAGATGGCCGTGTGCGATTTGCCGGTCTGCGGCACGACGGCCCAACCTTTGTCGGGATTATCGTCGAGGGCGGTCTGCACCTCGTAGTTGACCTGGCTGAAATCGGCCTTCGCATTTTGCAACTTGACGCGGCTTTTCTTCTTGGGCTCCTTGGGCGGATTCCACTCGACGATGAACTGTGAAACGACAAAATTCCCATTGGGCGCACGGCCGGGGCCTTTGGAAGGCAATCGCTCGTCGGTCAGGGCTTCCAGCCGCAGCCCGGTCACGTTTGGCAGCGCGTTCTTGGCGACCAGGGTATACGTCGCCTTACCGGTGGGACCGCTAACAATCACCGCCTTGTCGGCCTCTTGCACGATCTTCGATTTGTTCGTCGTCGAGAGCTTTGTGGCTTCGAGCGGCGTCCAAGCGATCTTGTTCTTTGCCTGTTGCTCCCAAATCGGCAGACGCGCCGGCAGGCTCTTCTCCGAATCGTGCATTGCAATTTCGGCTGCGGCAATCCGTTCTTGTCGCGCGCGCTCTTGGGTCGCCATCTGCGGGGCAAGCTGCTTTTCGTGGGCTTCAAGTTCCTTCTTCGCCGCGACAATTGCCTTCTGCCGCTCCTCTTCTTGTTTGGCAACAATCGCCGCCGACTGTTTATCGCTTTCCTGGAGGTGCGCCGTCAACTGTTTATGTTCTTCCGGCAGCCGTTGCAATGCGGCCGCACCGGTAGCAATCTCCTGCCGCGATGCAGGACGATTGAGTACCCGAAGGAATATCTGGCCGATCAGTTTTGCGTCGTCCTTCTCCGTTGCAACGAGCTTCGATAGCTCGCTGCCGCTGTCGGAAATGGCCGCTTCGACCGTCGGACCGCTAATCAGGGCCATCACTGGGCCGAGTTGCAAACCGCTCGATCGCTCGCACTCGCAAACGCTCTCCCGCGCCGGCCGCCCCAGGTTGGACAAGAAACCGTCGGGCAGGTTGACGCCGGAATCGGGCAAGGCGGCTGCTCGCGTACCGTTCGGCACGCCCGGTATCCGCGAGATGGAGCCGGTGACGCGGTGGATGGAGTCGTACAGCACCTCCGCCGGCAGCCGTCGTGCGATGGCGTGCGAATAGTTGATCCGGTCGTCTTCGTTCCAACGATTATTCTCGATGGAAAGCTGATAGGTCCGCGAACGACATATCATCCCCAGCATGTACCGCATGTCAAAATGGTGGTCCATGAACTCGCGTGCCAGGTAGTCGAGCAGGTCGGGGTTGGTCGCCGGGTTGCCGGCGCGGATATCGTCCAGCGGCTCGATGATGCCCGTGCCGAGCATGTAGCCCCACAGCCGGTTGACGTAGCTCTTGGCAAAATACGGATTGGCCCGCGCCGTGAGCCAAGCGGCCAACTCCTGACGCCGCGTGGCATTTTCAATGTGCGGATAATCGACGGCAAAGGGAAACTTCGGCGCGGTAACGGCCTTCGTCCGATCGTGAACGATCTCGCCGGTCATCTTGTCGCCGATGATCTCGTAGAGCGGCTTGGCCGAATCGACGCTCGTACCTTCGATCTTCTCCTTGCCGGAGGCCGGGTCGGGCTTTAACTCGACGCGGGCGAAGTAGGCAGCCGTCTGATAGTATTGATCTTGCGTCCATCGCTCGAAGGGATGGTCGTGGCACTTATTGCAGTTAAACCGCACGGCCAGAAACAGGTGCGTCGTCGCCTCCATCGTGTCGGTCGGCTCGCGAAGAATCTTGAAGTACGAGGCGGGCGGGTTTTCCTTGTTCGGTCCGCTGGAGGTGAGAACCTTGGAGACGAACTCGTTGTACGGCGTATTGGAGGCCATCTCGCCGCGAATCCACTTTCGCAATGCAGCGGCAGCGTCGGGCCCAAGGTGCTTGCGATTGACTTGCAGCAAGTCGGCCCACTTGTTGGTCCATTGTTCGATGAAATCCTCGCTGCCGATGAGCCGGTCAATCACGGCGTCGCGCTTCGCGCGGGAGTCGCGTTTGTCGTCGAGAAATGCTTCGATGTCGGCGACGGTTGGAGGAAGGCCGGTCAGGTCGAGGTAAACGCGACGGAGGAACTCGGTATCCGAGCAGAGGCCCGACGGGAGAATCTTCATCCGCTGCCACTTGGAGGCGACCAGTTCGTCGATCTTGCTCCACGTTTCCGGCTGCTGCCAGACGAAGCCGCTGCGGTCGCCCATCACCGTGAGCGTGGTGGCCGCGTAGGAGCCTTCATAACGGGCTAGCACCGGGGCCTCACCGCGGCGCACGGCCAGCATCACGCCTTGACGGTCGCCGGCGGCCACTTCCGTATTGCCGCTTTCAATGTACGCCTCGCGCGTCACGTCGCGGGTCGTCGCGTCGGCATAGGTCGCGACGATCCGCATCTGCTGACCGTTGCCGATGGCGTCGATCACCGGGTTCTTGGGGAAAATATCGATCTTCATCACGCGGGCGACCGTCAGATCGAGCTTCGCCCCGTCGGCAATCCATTGACGCAGTGTGCGATAGTAGGGCGTTTCCATCGCAAAGACCCGTCCTCCCTGATGCGGCACGCCGGCCGTCGGCTTGAGGAGCATCAACGTATCGTCGGGCGAGGCCATATTGATCCGCCGCGCGGCGAGATCGTCGGTCAGTGCGCGATGATCGAAGATCGGATCGTAGCCGCGGAGGGAGAGTTTGAAGCCATTTTTGCCCTTCGCCGCGCCGTGGCACGTCCCCGCATTACAGCCCGCTCGCGAGAGAATCGGGCCGACGTCGCGGACGTAGTTAGGCGCATAGTCATCGACGCCGACCGCGATTTCAGCGGGGATCTCGACGTGCTGGCTGCCCAATGTGCCGACGATTCGCCCCTTGCCACTTTGCAAGGATGAAAATCGACCCTCCGGCGTGATCTGTCCGAGCGTCCCTTCAACCTTCCAGGGGACCATGCGCGTGGCGTCCAGCTTGCGGCCGTCGGCGAGAGTGGCCGTGCAGAGCAATTGCACGCAATCGATTGGTTTGTCGATGCGGATCAACGTCGGCTCGACTTGCAGTTGGACGATGTCGAGCTTAGGCGCTGCTGAAGTGGGAGCGATCGAGCCGGTGCCGGCAAGGTCGGGGCCGGCGAACCAGTGCGACGCGTCGTGCTTTGAAGGCGTTACGTCTACCGGCATGAAAGTCTTGGTGACTTTGCCGTTCTTTGCGTCGATCAGCCGCAACTGTCCATCGGCACCGGAAGCGGCCATGCTATTGCCGTCTCCTTTACAAGCGACGGTATAGATGGCCGTTTCCGGCACGTCGAGTTGCCAGAGTTTCTTTCCGCTATCCGTTTCGTACCCGCAAACCTGGCTGCGACTATCGAGCGTGCTGGCGGCAAAGAACCGCATCCCGTCGGCCGTGAAACGAATGTCGTAGATGCGGCCCGGCATGGCTTCGTATTCGCGAATCTGGTTCGGATTGCCGCCGGTACTCGGTGCGGCTTTGACGTCCATCTTAAAGAGTTTCGGTGCGCCGTCGGCCCCGCCCACGACCACTTCCTCCCGCTTGGGATGCCGGTCGATCGCTTGCATCCCGCCGCGGAGGATTCCCGGCGTGTGCGTCGTCAAATTGCCCAAGAATCGTTGCGTCGCCACGTCGGTCATCTTGACCGTCATATCGCGGCTGACCGAGAGGATCGACTTGCCATCGGCCGAGAAAACGGTTCCACGGATCCAATCATCGTGGGCCGCCATGTAGACGACTTGCTTGAACGTGTCGGACTCAAAGGCACGCAAGGCGTTGTCCGGCGCGCCGACGGCGATCAGCTTGCCGTCGGGCGACCAACTGCCGCCGTAGAGCGTATCGAAGCCCAGGGCATTCGATCCCACGAGTTTGTGCGATGCCACGTCCCAGATTTGTATCTCGCCGCCACGGCCCGGGATGCCGCCTACAACGAGCAACTTCGTGCCGTCGCGCGAAAAGCGAACCGTTTCAATCCGATCCGACATGCCCACCAGCCGCGCAACGCGAGTCGAGCCATCGGCCTTCCAAAGCAGTGCCTCGTGAAAGCCGGCCACGGCGAGCAACTTGCCGTCGGGCGAGTAATCGAGCGAGGTGACGATTGGCCCGTGCGAATAGACGGGCGGATGATCGGCGTCAAACGATTGCCGCGTACTCGGCGGGCTATCGTCGTCGGCACCTTCGGCAATCCAGCGGCGGATCAACTCGATGTCGCCGGCTGCCAACGGCGAACGACCTTGAGGCATTTGGGCGTTGCCATTTTTCGGGGTAATCAATTCCAGTAGACGGCTCTTCTCCGGCTTGGCGGCAACAATCGCCACTCCGCTATCGCCCCCTTGGAAGAGCTTGTGATACGTAGTTGCCTGATAGCCGCCGTTGGCCTTGGCCGGTTGATGGCATCCATAGCAGTTGGCCTGAAGGAGCGGCTGCACCTGTTTGGCGTAGCTGACTTTGATGGGTGCCTTATCCGCTTCGGCGGCAGATGCCGCCCGAAGACCACCGCCGAGAAAGTTGGCGGCTGCGATAATTGCGACCGTGGAAATGGCGATAAAAACGAAAGTCCGTTGTCGTAACATCCAAGGAACTCCGGTGGATTGCGAGTGGCGAGACCGGCAAGCTAGGACGATGCATTCGCCCACCCAAGTAGTAATATATACTGCCTGCCAGCACTCCCCATTATAAAATGTCGCCGGGCCAAGGTCAAACGGTATGGTTTGCGGTTTGTCCGGTCGTTCCGAATTGTCCGTAGCGTGCTCAATGCCGCTCCGCATCGACGCGCGTGCCGTCGGC
>JANXOJ010000557.1 GCA_025353625.1 Planctomycetota bacterium
CCTTGGCACGCTGGCCCGGTTTGAAGGCAGCCCCGCTGCCGTTTTCGGACGACGGGAGTACGGCAACATTTAAGACTCGCGTTTCCGGCGGGACGACGATTTCACGGGTATCGCTATGCACGCGGCCGTCCGCCACCGTAACGGCTTCGATGAAGAAGTTCGGCATGTCGCGCTTCTCGACGGCGATCTCTTGCAACGTACTCTTGCCCTCGAGCTTGATGAGTGTTGGCTTGCGGTAGACGCCGTTCGACGGTCGCACGAAGAGTAGCACCGTGCCGCCGGCGCGGTCGGTGTTGATCTGCAACTTCACCTTCTCGCCTGGGGCATAGTCGGCCTTGTCGGGCACCAGCTCCAAGTGATTGAAGCGGAACTGGGCACTATCGAACTTCTCGCCGATGACGGTAAAGATATAGCCGCCTTCGATTGAATATCCGGCCCCCTTGCCCGCGTGCGGGAGAGGAGAGAGTTTATAGGACAATCGATATTGCCCGGCTTGGCTGGCGGTCAATTGCTGTTGGGCTTGGCCGTCAACGTCGGTGTCGAGTTTCCAACTCTGCACGGCAGATTCAACCGGCTTGTCTTTTTCATAGCCGATGCGATAGAGCGTCAATTCGCCCTTGCCTTGGACCGCTTTGCCATCGAGCCGCCGCGCGGCCAGCCCGGCGTGGATGGTGTCGCCGACGCGGTAGTAGCCGCGATCGACCCAGGCATGGACTGCGAATGGCTTGCGAGCGACCAGCACGTTGCCGCTGCCAACAATCGTCCGCCGCGAGGCATCGACCACCTCGGCCGTAATCGTGTAGCTGTGATCCTGATCGGCGTGGATTGCCTTGGCGACGGCGGTATCGATTTCGACGTTCACGGTGCCGTCGGGGCCGATTTCGACCTCGCGCTCGGCAACCAGTTCCGGTGGCAAGTTCGCATGCGGCCACCAGATTGACAGCGGTCTCATGCAGCCCCAGGTCCGCCAGCCGGGATACCAATCGTAGTCGCAAGCCAGCCACGCATAGCCGCTGCCGTAGAGCCAGTCCCACGGGGAAGGCGGAAACCAGCGGTCGTCGGCCACGGTTCGCTCGATCTTATACTTCACTTTGGCCTTCGTTACCGGGGAGCCAAAGTAATACTTGGCGGCGATCTTTGCTTCGATCTTATCGCCCAGCGCGACCGGCTCAACGGGTGCATCGACCGTCACTTCGAACTCGGGCTTTTTATATTCCTCGACGCGAAAATTGCTCCCGCCCAGGTTCGCAACGGAAAGATTGTAAACGCCCAGCGTCGCATCGACGGGCAGCTTCCACTCGCCGTCGATGCCGCCGTAAGCGTCGGCCCGCTTGCTGATGGAAAAAACCTTCTCGCCCTTGGGGTTGTGAATCTCGACGGTGTAAGACTGTCCGGCAAATTGCGAAGGACTATCCGGCAAGTCGTACTTCGCCTGCCCCAGCCAGAACTTGAACTTCACCGCTTGATCGGGCCGGTAGACGGGACGGTCGGTGATGGTGTAGACCTTCGTTTCGTTGTATGCGGCATCGTACTGCTGCGCGTACCAGACGTTCGTAAAGCCCAAGTAGGCCAAACGGCCTTGCGGGTTCGTGGCAATCATCAGCCATTGGTAATCGGACGGCTGCGAGGCTTGGTCCGCGACCAGCTGCCCTTCGCCATCGGTAAACTCAGCAAAGTTCTTGATCAGGATTTCGGCGCGATTTTTTTCCTTCCACTCTTGCCGCCAGCCGAAGAACTCGACGTTTGCCTTGGGAACCGGCGCGCCGCTAACCGCATCGGCCACGTAGTACCATGCCTTTTGGTCGAGCGGCTTCTTAACGATCGAAGTATCGTTGAGCCAAACGATGATGTAACTCGTGTTGCCGCCGGCCATCTTGGCCTTGAGGAGATAGGCTCCCGCTTTTTGTAGCGGCGTGCTGATGGTGACGCGCTTGTCGAAGTGATTCGGCCGCGGCTCGATCTCCATCCGCCACGATGCGACCTTCGCGCCGAGGTACTCCCGTTGATTCTCGATTACCAGTCGATAGCCCAAATCGGCTACGTTCAACTTCTGCCAGTCCAACTCCTTAGGCCGACTCTTGATGTAGGCCTTCGCATTGTCGAGCACCTTTTTGACATCGATCTCGTAGGCTTCCAAGTCAACCGCCGTGCCATTGCGGAAGCGATATTCGACCGTCGCCCCTTGCCCGGCCGGTTGCGACACGATCGGCTCGAAGCGTCCCCAGTTGGATTCGATCTGGGCGAGACGCCGTTGGCGTTCTTCTCGAGCTTCTTTCGGCGCATCGGGATACTCCTTAAGGAGCCGCCGCCAGCATTCTGCCGCCTTGGGGTATTGGCGTCGATTCTCAAAGATATCTGCCAAACGTTCCAATGCTTCAGCACCTTCATTCGACTTGCCCTCGTCGGCCACTTTGCGGTAGATGGCAACGAAGTTGAATTCATCGGACAGCTTGAAGCGTTTGATGCCGGTCGCCAGCCGCGCAATGGTCTCATCCTCGGCCAGCGATGGCAGGGCGAAAATCCCTTTTTCCTCATCTTGCGAACTATCGGCCGCCGCGCCGAACCGCCAGCCCGCATCGGCCATCGTCTGCACGCCGAAATTCTGCGCGAGGAAATCGGCGAACTTCAGGCGGACGTCGTTCTTCAGGCTTGGATTGAACTCGACCGATTGCTCCAAGCACCACCGCCATCGCTGGCCATCACCGTTCGCCGTTTCAAACGTCTTGGGGACGGAGTAGAAGACCGCCTTGTCGTCTTCATCGACCGGCGCGCCTTTCGGCTGCCGGTCGCCTCCGTAGTAAAACATGCCGATATCGTAATCGGGTAGCATCGTCAGATCGGTCTTTGCAGCAAGCCGCCACGATTCAATCTGGCCGTAACGACCGCTTTGCCACATATCGGCCATACCCAGCAGATAGCCGGCCACCTTGGAGTGGTCGTTGTCCTTGCGAGCGTTGGGGAGAGCCTGGACCATCAACTGCAAGGCGCGGACGCGGTCGCGATCCGTTGCCATGACCGGCTTTCCGTCGCTGCCGCGATGCGGCCCGCGAACGAACTTGCCGGCAACGATGAATCCCTCGTGTGGGATTTGCTGATATTGAATGGCGACATCCCAGAGAAACCACCAGCGCTCGGCGTCGGACTCGTGCGCCTTCACGGCCGATTCGAGCAGCTCATCGAGTTCCTTCGTGCGGTTGAGGCGGTTCAGGGAATTCACGCTCCGCATCAAGTCTTCCGCCACGGGAGTGACGTTTTTGTCGAGCAGCAGCTTTCGCAAGGCGTCGTAGGCATCTTTAAAGTTGCCGTTATCGAACGCCTTGTTAGCCGTCTGCCGCGTGCCGGTTTCCGCTGCCATGCCCGCTGCTCCAAAAAAGGAAAGGATGAGGGTAAGGGTAAGGATAATTCTCACGATGGATACTCCGGAATTGGTAGGACCAGCCTGCCGGGCTGGGCCATTGTGCTGGGGCCGCTGGGAAGACCTGAACGCACTTCGATAGGACTCTGAATGGACGGTCTCACGGTCTTGGACGCTTGCCGACAGTAAGTAGTTCCCGGCAATATACGATTATCCATGTGGACAATCGATTTTACACCTTCTGGAACAGCGGGCGAATATGCCTTTCCACCTCGTCGGCGAACGGGGCAAATCCAAGCGGGCAGCGGGTCCGAAGCTGGTCGAGATCGTTCAAGACAGCCGCAATGCGATCTTTTTCCGCCGATGAAAGCTCTCCCTTCGTTCTCCCGGATGCCGCACACAATATCGTTTTGGGGTTGTTCCGCGAATCTTGGCACGGCAAATGCAATAGGATGCGTCTCTTCCTACTCAACCCTCGCCAAACAACTCGTTCTCGCCCAGATTATACCAAACCTCACCCAGGCAAGCGTCACCCTTGGCTAGTTCCGTGCGAACCTTGGCACTTTGCCGCAATGGTCGAGCAATCGTGGGGCCGTGCGGCTTGTCGGCGGCTCGACTCAAGAGGGTCACTTCGTCGGGATCGAAGAAATCGACCACATGAGGCGAATGGGTAGAAATGATAACCTGCGGGAAAGGACGGCCGTCGCCGCGATTGGCCGACAACTTCAGGGGCCGTAGAATATCGCCCAGACGCTTGGGATGGATTCCATGTTCGATATTCTCAATCAACAGCATCGCCGGTGGATCGGGGAGTCGGGCCAGGGTTAATAAGGCCAATAGCAGCAGCACGCCGGCCGACGCATCCCGCGCCGGCACCCTGCGGCCCCAACGGGTTTCAAACACCAGCGTGTGGGCAGTGGCCACTTTGGTTACTGCCGATTTGCGCGGACGCGACGACCGTTTTGCCACCGCGATGGGCGACTCGGCTTGAAGGTGGATATTCTGAAACTCCGGCACGAGGCGGCAGAACTCAGACCTTAATTCTAAAAACGATTCCGCACGCTCCAAGACAAGCAGGTCGAGCAGATCGGCCAAGCCGTAGCCATCCGAGGCGAGGCGACCGCTCCGCTCTTCGTTCGGCTCGACCGGTTCCGCCAATCGCCACGGCACGAAGCGATAGACCGGGGCAGGCCGCAGCATCTTTTGAATCGTCGCACTGAAGGTCTCTTGGGCTGTCCGCTCCTCAATCGTCGGCTTGCTGGAGCCGTGCGGATAGGCAGTCGCCGCGTGGGCCAAACCCAGCTTTGCATCGTGCGAGGCCGGCGGGCGAACCCATTGGTCCATCACGCCAAAGCCAAAGCCGGTGGTCGGAACGACGATCGAGTAACCGTAGCCGGCGACCGGCGGCGAAGGTGCCGCGCTTGGAAGCGTCACATGGGACCATTCGCCGGCCAGATCGATCGTTGGCACGTTACTGCCGTAAGAAATCAAATCGCGTGCGTTGGCCGTATCCGGAAACCATTGACTGCCGGGCGTCTTCAAGCGGCCCTGAAAAGCCGAGAGGGCCTCCAAGAGGCTCGTTTTGCCGCAGTTGTTCGGCCCAATGAGGACGTGGATCGGCGTCAGCGGAACCTCAACGTCCAACAGACATTTATAGCCGCGAACGCGAAAGCGGGAGAGGAACATCATTCACCTACGGCCTCTCCAGCCCATACTCTTCCAGTTTCTTCCGCAGCGTATTGCGGTTGATGCCGAGGCGGTCGGCGGCTTTGGTTTGCACGTTATCGCAACCGGCAAGGACTTGCAGGATAAGCTCTTTTTCAACGCGGCTGACAATCGAGGCGTAAAGGTTGTCGCCTTGCGGGCCGGCGGCAATGACGCCTTGTTCAACCAATTCGGCAACCAGCGCGTCGAGGTTCGCAGGCCGCACGCGGCCGATGCGACGCGGCTTTTGCCCCAACACGGCATCGGGTAGGAGATCGCATGTCAGTTCATCGCCCGGCGCCAGCACGACGGCCCGTTCGACGTAGTTTTGCAACTCGCGAACGTTGCCCGGCCACTCGTAGCGACAAAGCATTTCCATCGCCTTGGGCTGCACGTGGGGCACATGGCGAAGGTTCTGCTCGTTGTAAATCCGCAGAAAGTGGCCGACGAGGAGGGGAATGTCTTCGCGTCGCTCGCGCAGCGGCGGCAAGTAAATCGTCACCACATTGAGGCGATAGTATAGGTCTTCGCGAAAACGGCCCGCGTCGATTTCTTCGAGTAAATCGCGATTGCTGGCGGCAATCACGCGGGTATCGACGCGAATGGTCTGCGTATCGCCGACGCGCTCGAACTCGTGCTCCTGAAGCACGCGCAGCAGCTTCACTTGAAGCTTTGCGGTCGTCGAGTTAATTTCGTCGAGGAATACTGTACCGGTGTGGGCGGCTTCAAAGCGGCCCGTGCGATTATCGACCGCACCGGTAAAGGCACCGCGAACGTGGCCGAAAAGCTCGCTTTCCAAAAGGTTTTCGTGCAAGGCCCCACAGTTGACGCGAATGAACGGCCCGCTGCCGCGAGGGCTGAGTCGATGGATGGCCTTGGCGATCAGTTCCTTGCCGGTGCCGGTCTCGCCGAGCAGTAAAACGGAGGCGTTCGACTGCGCAACTTGGCGGACGAGCCGATAGCAATGCTGCATGGCGGGACCATTGCCGATAAGCCCCGGTATGGGAGGCCCATGTTCGCCGATTGCAGGATTGGAAGAAACTCTCGTCATAGGGGGAATTGCAAATTGCAATCATTTATTTTTATTAGGTTTTGCAACTGGACTTACCGGCAAAGGTTCGAGTCGCTTGGGTTGCGCGACCTCGATCGGTTGCGAGCCTTTCTTCGCGGCGGCAAGCATGGAAGCAGTCGCGCGGGATTCAATCGCGTCGAGAATCGAGGCCAAAAGCTGTTGCGTGGCCCGATCCTGCGTTGAGCTTTGCTGATAGCGGCGATACTGCATGCCAATCGTCGCTTCATCGACGAGCAGGCCGAACTTTCGCACATTGATATTGAACGCAAATGCAGCCGCTTGCCGATCCGTTAGCGGCTCGACCTTGCGGCTGGCCAGATCGAGCAAGGACCGTTGACTCTCAAACGTGCCCACGTTCGCCAATACGGCCGCAATCCGGCCCGCCAAACCGGGCACCAACAGACCGTTAATGACCGCATCCTGGGCACGACGGAGATCGTATATCTTGCTCGACGTGCTGGCCAAAGTCGCCAGACAACTCAACGAACGAGCAGCCATGTCAAGCCGTTCCAGCGGGCCGACGAAACCCGGCGAGGCCACCGCCATCAATTGCGTCCATTGGGAGCGCGCCGTTTCAAAATCGTGCGGACGAGCGAACGACCGCGATAGCGAATCGTTGCCGGCCACGCGCTCCCCGCGTTCAAAGAACCCTGCTCGTGCCACCAAGGCCACGCGCAAACCGGCCGTGCGATAATCGCGCCGAAGCTGCTGGACGATTTCTTCAGCGGGAGGGCCTTGCGTGGCCATGTCGATCGCGACCAGTTCATAGTCGGGGCAGCGCAGGGCCATTTGCAGAGCGTCGCGTCCGCTGGTGGCCGTGTCGGACTCGATCTTGCGGAACTTCAGTATGCCGATCCACTGTTCCAACGTCTCGCTGTTGGGGCTGACCATCAACGCGCGTCGCATGCCGGTCGTCGCGGCGGAATAGGTAAGGGCTTCCAGCACGTGGCTGGAACCGGCAAAGGGCGCGTTGGGCTGGAGCCGAGCAATCGCCTCGACCGCTGCCATACGCAACCGCCGATCGGGGCTGCGCACCGCTCGCACCAGCGGCGAAGGCTCGCCGCTGCTTCGCAAGAGCGATTGTGATTTGCCTATGCGACCGAGGATTTCCGCCGCGGCACGAGCAGAAGCGGGGTGGTTCTCGGCCAAGGCGAAACCGAGTACGCCTTCGATGATCCTGGGATCGAGCGTCGCCGCTTCACGGATCGTGGCGTTCTTGGAAAAATCGAGCCGCTTGTCGAGACCGTTCTCGAAGACGGTTTGCTCCAACGCCGCAGCCGTGGCCAATATCTGCGCCTGTCGGTTCTCGGGGGCTAGCGATCGGGCATTGCGCGCCAACCGGGCTGCCATGACCCGCGAGGCATCTTCCAGCGAACAGTTCCGCGACACGCACTGCTTCGCATCGGCGTCCCACGACCAAAGCGTCACGCGACCGTCAAAGTCGGTGCGCATCGATTCCTTGCCCGCGAAGTAGCTGCGAGCTAGCTCATTGACCTGTTGCGCGGCCTGGGCCTTGCTGGGCAATGTGCCGAGCAGGCGCACGAGCGCGGCACGAGCGGGACCGCGCACTTTGACGTCGCTATCTTCCGAGAGTGCCGGTGCCATGATGTAGGCAGTAGCCTTTGCGGCCTTCATTTCCGCCAGGGCATCGATTGCCTGGATCATCAAGTCGGGGTCGGCGCGATCGAGGATCTCGGCCAAAGGGTCGATGGCATCGCCGCGCATGGCGGCAAGAGCCGAGCGAACGACCGGATGTTCGGACGCCCTCGTCGGATCGGCCAAAACGGCAATCAATGCGCTGACGGCAACTTCGTGTGCGCCTTGCAGGTTTTTCATCGCCTGGGCGCGAACGTCCGGCAAGGGGTCTTGCAGTTGCTTGATTTGCTGCGCAAGCCGTGCGGGGTCTTGCAAGCGGCGATTGACCGCACCCAAGGCCGCCTGCACCAAGTCCTCGCACTCGGGCCGTAGTTCGCTGCGCGACGCCAGTTCGGTAAAGGCCGGCGTGTGGAACTCATCGACTAGGGCTATCCATTGACCGTCGTCGAGCTTTGCCGCCAGAAGTTTTGCCAAGAAGCCCTTCGCCAATTCCGGCCGACCGGCTTGCACCAACGTTTGCGCCGTGCGGAAGAGGTCCGCCGGTGCCGTCGGGTTCGAGCCGAGCAACGCCTCAACGACCGGGTCTTCGGGAGGGGCGAGGTTGACCGCTTTTTGAATACCCGTGCCGCGAACGGGACGATCCGCTGGCGCTGCGGCCTTCGGCTTTGCTTTTGGCTTGGCCGGGACTTCGTCTTGTGCGAATAGGGGAGCGACGAAGATCGAAAGTAGGGTCCATGCCACCGCAATCATGAACGTCCTGGTTCCCACGCTCTGCGCGGTTACCGGCCGTACCCGACGCTCTGCGTCGCGGCCCTCGACGCAAAGCGTCGGAAGATGTGCGTTCCCATGCGGAGCGTGCGAACGAGGGTTACGTGGTTTCATATTGCCCCCAACTTGCTCTTCCAAAGTTCAACCTGCTGCTTTACCTGGGCCGGCGCGGTGGAACCGTAACTCTGCATGGCGGCCACTGCACGTTCAACGCCCAAGACGACATAAACCGATTCATCCAACTCGGGCGACGCTTCGCGGAAATCGGCCAGCGGCAAATCCGAGAGCCGCACGTTGCCATCGAGTGCTTTACGCACGAGCCGGCCTACCAGCCCATGTGCCGTCCGCTGCGGAATGCCGCGACCGATCAAGTATTCCATAAATGTCGTCGCGTCGAGGTGCCCGCGGTCGAGCCGCTCGGCAATCGCCGGGCGATTCAACTCGGCACCCGCCATGAGCGGCGCGGCAAGTTCCAGCGACATCCGCACGGTATCGAAGGCATCGAACAGCGGCTGCTTATCTTCTTGCAAGTCGCGGTTGTAAGCCAGCGGCAAACCTTTCACCAACACGAGCAATGTCTGCAAGCTTCCGACAACTCGAGCCGTCTTGCCGCGAATCAACTCCAGCACGTCGGGGTTGACCTTCTGCGGCATGATCGACGAACCGGTGCAAAACGCCTGCGGCAGCTTGAGGAAATTGAACTCCACCGTGGACCAAAGTATCCACTCTTCGGCCCAGGTGCTAAGATGCTCGGCAATCATCGTCAAACAGAAGACGAACTCGATGACAAAGTCGCGGTCGCTTGAAGCATCGATACTATTTGCCGCCACTCCTTCAAAGCCGAGTCGCCGGGCAACGTCGTCGCGATCGATTGGCAGGCTCGTGCCCGCCAACGCGGCGGAACCCAGCGTCAATTGATTGACTCGATGTCGGCAGTCGGTTAGCCGCTGGCTATCTCGCTGGAACTTCTCGCAGTAGGCCAACCAATAGTGTGCCGCCAAAACTGGCTGGGCGCGCTGCATGTGCGTATAGCCAGGGACAATAATGTCGATATCGGCTTGGCAACGACCAACCAGCGCACGTTGAACGTCGCTCAGTCGCGCTACAATTGTGTCAATCGCATCGCGAACCCAAAGTCGCAGGTCGGTCGAGACCTGATCGTTGCGGCTTCGCGCCGTATGCAGCTTTCGCCCCACATCGCCAATGCGATCCGTGAGGGCCTTCTCGACGTGCATGTGGATGTCTTCGAGTTCCGTGCAGAACGAAAACTGGTTCTGCTCAATTTCCTGGCGGATCACGCCCAAGGTTTGCTCAATCTGGCGACACTCGTCCGCCGTAATGAGACCAACCTTGGCAAGCATCTGAGCATGGGCGATCGAACCTTGGATATCCTGCGCATACAAGCGGCGATCAAAGCTCACGCTTTCCGTGAACTGCTCCACGCGGCGATCAGTCGCCACATCAAAAACTCCGCCCCACGCCTTTTGTGTCAACGCAATCCCCTGTCGTCCAGTTTAGAACCTCGTAACCATCGACAACTCACTAATTCTAAATGACTTACGGCCGGTTGTCAACGAAGCAAAGGGGTCGCCCAGGAGAACTGCAAAGTCAGCGAGTGCCGATAAATCCGAGTTGATGGAGGACGGTGAGGGGGGCCCACTGGACGAGTTCGGCCGTGGCTCGAAGCGGCTGGCCGGAGGGCTGGATCAGGCGGAGGAGGCTCAAGGCCGCG
>JANXOJ010000493.1 GCA_025353625.1 Planctomycetota bacterium
TTTCGGTCCCGCCCCATACGAAATCAAACGGCTGGAGCGTTGGAAAGATTATGAACCACGAAAGGCACGTATGACACGAAAGGAAGAAGAATCGGGCTGGCTCGACATCCAATGGATGCCTAAAAGTTCATAGCCTTCCTATTCATTTCCTTCATTTTCCTATCCTTCTTTTTCGTGTTCTTCGTGCCTTTCGTGGTTCAAAACAACATCCATGAAAAAGCTCACCGCCCAAGCCCCCGAAACCAAATCGCCCGATCCAAAGCAAATCCTTTCTAGAGAATCGTTCCCTAAAACAGGCCACAGCACCCACTCTGCCATACTATCCCCAGATTTTCCCATTGACCGTTTTAACCCCTGCCAACGCGCGCAAAAGCTCGGAAGCACACCCGTACGAATGCCGTACCTGTGCCGCTCTTTCTCCAGCGGCGTGGGTCGGTTAGAATCAACGACTTCCAACCGATCGGGCCCTCCTTCCCATTCGGAACGTCGGAACCAGGATCAACCTACAAGGCGACATTTCATGCACGATCCCCAAAGCGGCAACCCCGCATTGACCGATTCCCCCACCGTATTCGGCCATCCGGCCGGGCTGTTCACGCTCTTTTTCGCCGAAATGTGGGAGCGGTTTTCGTTCTATGGGATGCGGGCACTGCTGGTCCTGTACATGATTAAGGGCTTCTTGAAGTACGACGATACGAACGCCAATGCGATCTACGGTGCGTACACGGCCCTCGTCTATATGACCCCGTTTTTCGGCGGATTGTTGGCCGATCGACTCTTGGGCCAGCGGCGAGCGGTGATCCTGGGCGGGCTGCTGATGGCGGCCGGGCACCAATTGATGGCCGTGCAAACATCGCTGGCGTTCTTCATGGCCTTGGCCCTGCTGATCGCCGGAAATGGATTTTTCAAGCCGAATATCTCGACCATCGTTGGCTCGCTGTACGCCCACGGCAATCCCAAGCGCGATGGCGGATTCACGATCTTTTATATGGGCGTCAATCTGGGGGCCGCCATCTCGCCCTTGCTCTGCGGCTATGTGGGCGAGACCTACGGCTGGCACTACGGCTTCGGCTTAGCGACCATCGGCATGCTGATTGGGCTAGCTATCTTTGTGGCACCGACAATACTCACCCAGACATTGATCTTGCTCGGGGCGACGGCGGTTGCATTCAGCCTGTTCATCCTTCACCCCGACAATACGTTCTCGTTTTGGCTCAACATTTTTTCGGCGGTATCCATTTTGCTTTCGGGAATTGTTGCGGTTGTCGCCCTCTCGCGCGGCGGCGTGCCGGAGGCGGCAGGCGCCCCTCCCGATCCGGCACTTTTGAAGAAGCCCGTCCTGGGGCCGATCACGGCCGAGTGGATGGTCTATCTGGGCACGGCCATCTCCATCGTCGTATTTGGAATGTTGGTTTCCGGCTTCGTATTCCTCAGCCGTAATAATCGTCCCATGGCATTGATTCCGGAGGACTGGATCGCTGGTTTTGAAAAAGCACCGAACCCGCTATGGCACGTTTTGGCCGTCGTGCTGCGCGAGAGCAGCCGTCCGGCCACACTGGCCCTGACGGTCGCCGGCGTCGTCGCCTTTGGCTATGTAATCATCGAGTCGATTCGCTTGCCGCGCGTGCCGCGACAGCGGATGTACGTCGTCCTCACGCTTACATTTTTCTCGATGTTGTTCTGGTCGTTCTTCGAGCAGGCCGGAAGTTCCGTGAACAACTTCACCGACCGCAACGTTGATCGGGTGATCGGATACAAAAAGATTGTTGCTGCCGATGTCGGCAAGGCGTTGGAGATCGAGCCGACGCAGAAGCAACTCGGCTACCACAACGGCAAGCAGTTGTTTACGCTCAATGAGCTCGACAAGCTCCGCGAAGAACACAAGCAGCCCGCCGACGATGCCGCAAAGTCCGCCGCAAAGTCCGCCGACAAGCCCGGCCAGGATCGAGGCGAGGAGGCTGCCAAGCCATCGAGCGATGCCGTTGAAGAAGGCCCCGCTTTCACGGTATCTTGGAAGGTCGCGGAAGATAACGTCGGCATGGAACTGGCCCACCGCAGCGGCGAAATACCAGCCAGCACGTATCAGTCGGTCAATGCCACATTCATCTTGATTTTCGGACTTCCCTTCACCGCACTTTGGGCCTTCTTGGCCGTGCGCGGTTGGGAGCCATCCACCACGGTCAAATTCGCTCTGGGCTTGCTGCAATTGGGGCTTGGCTTCATTGCTTTCTGGTATGGTGCCCACGTTGCCGACAGCCGCGGGATGGTCTGCATGAGTTGGCTCATTTTGGGCTACCTACTGCACACGACCGGCGAGCTTTGTCTTTCCCCGGTGGGGCTTTCGATGGTCACCAAACTTTCCCCGCGGCGACTCGTCAGCACCGTGATGGGTGCATGGTTTCTAGCAACGGCCTTTTCGCAAATGCTGGCTTCGATTATTGCCCAATTCACCGGCGTGACCGAGGAGGGTGCCAACGGCGTTGTGGTGCCTATTCCAAAAGAAACGCTGCACGTTTACGGCGACGTTTTTCTCAAGATCGCCGTCGGGGCAATTATCTCCGCCGCGATCTGCCTCGCCCTGGCCCCGATCCTAAACCGCTGGATGCACGATGAGGTTGAGGACGAATAGCACCGCAGCACGCC
>JANXOJ010000582.1 GCA_025353625.1 Planctomycetota bacterium
ACGTAGGGATCGGTGGCCTGGAGCCGCGTGTAGCTGTGCCAATCGGAATTCATTTCCTGTTCGGGCCAGCGGCCTTCAACGAGCTTGATCTGGTCCGATGGAATGTCGTAGTAGGCATCTTTAGCCGCAGCGAGCTGGGCCGAGATTGCAACGGCGGCGATCGCCACGGTCAGACGTATAGTTTGCGATGGGTAACTCATGGGCGAGCCTCTTAGGGGGTAAGAAAACCTTTTGGAAATGCGCGTGCCGATCAAAATCCGCAAGCTAAATCCCTTGGCGAATTCCGACTATGAATATAACGCATTTTGAAAAAGAAGGAGATAAATCGAAAAAACAGCACCCGCACCACACGCATGCAGTGTGCCACCGGTTGACTTGTGGACTCTCCCGGCGAACAATACTCAACGGGTTCTGAATTTCACCTTGTCCAGGTTGTACGGAGGTTTGTCGTCATGAACGCGAACTCAATGGAAGCATTTTGTACCAAGAAGTGTCGTCCGTGCGAGGGTGGCATGGAAAGGCTCTCGCACGAAGATGCCGTGGAGAGCCTGATGCAACTCAAGGGTTGGCGGATCAACGAGGACGGTCTACGCTTGGAAAAGCAATGGCTCGTCACGCGGTTTATGGCCGGTATCGACTTCATCAATCGCGTCGCCGAGGTCTCTGAGGCCGAAGGCCATCATCCGGAAATCCACCTCACCGGCTTTCGCCATGTGTGGATCGAGATTTGGACCCACGCCGTGGGAGGGCTAACCGAGAACGATTTCATCCTTGCGGCAAAGATCGACCAATTGCCCGTCGATCTCAAAGCAATTGGCGGTTCGTAAATGCACGCCAAAACCCCCATCCATCACGATGGCATCCCCTTGCAGGTGAAAGCTCCGAACTGGCCGGGGCGGTTAGCCGTTCATCGAGCCATTGGTTGCGAGTCTGGACCGTACTGCGTTGTGGAAGTGTGGCGGCGGTAAAAGTACGCGGCTATTTAGGAAAGCTCATCGAGCCGTTCGTATGCCGGATGCCCAAAACGGGCGGGTCGATGATCGCGCGCTCGGCGTGCAGATTCACCGTGCAGCCCCACGGCTTGAGCTTGAAGAGCCCCATCGGTATCCACCGCGCATGTTCGTCATCGTACATCCATCCGTCCAGCTTGATGTTGAGGCCCTTGATCCAGAGATTGCGCGTACCGGTCGTGCCGCGTTCCCAGGTGATGGGGGCCATGTTGTAGCGATGGTGCGGATCGACGCCGCGAATCGTCAGGTCGGAGATCGTGGCCGTGGCGTCGCCGGTCTCGCCGCCCCAGCCGAGTTGGATCGGTGCGCCGTTGCGATGCTGCTCGATGGTAACGCGCTCGATCGTCATGTCGTGATAGACCTTGATGCCATCGTCGAACGTGCTGATGAACGAATCGCGAATCGAGGAGCCCGCCGCGCCGCAAAAGCCGTCGCTATTGTTCTGACAGCCGCCGCGCGCGTCGAGCAGATTGCATTGGCTGACGTGAATCACGGAGCGGCCGGCATTGCCGGAGATGTTGTAACCGCGCGGGTTCTTCGCCGTGAGATTTGTCACGTAGACGGTCGCATCGGCCAGCACGCTCACGGAGCCGTACTTCCACTTTTCGCTGTCGGCAATCTGGTTTTTCAACGTCCATTGCGTCGTGTCGGTGCCGTGGATGATGGACGTCCTGCGGCTCACGCCCTCAATGAAAAGCGGGTTCCGTGGGTCGCGATATGCCACGCGAAAACCGCCGTGAACCGCGACATCCGCACCGATCACGATTTTCTTCACTTCCGGCGGAACGAGCCAGAAAAAACCTTCCCGCGTCTCCGGCATGTTTCCACTGGTGGCAAACGTCGCGATGCCGCTTTGCGGATCCCAATCGACCCTTCCCGTATACGCCGGAGGGCTCTGCGCGCGCGCCGCGAGGGGCGATAATAGCAATGTTAGTGCGGCAATCTTCCACATCGAAACGAAACCGATAACGTTTTATCCGTCCCGGACTGAGATCGGTACAAACCTCTCCGTGCATTATCTGCATTACACGCGAAAAGCGCGGCACTTGCAATGCCAACACCAAATCAAACCGAGGAAAGCACGGGCGCAGTCGCTCCGACATCGCTTCGACATCGCTTCGACGTAGCTGTTTATTTCATCCTTTGCATGTTAAGATGACTTCAAATGGCTGAAGTTTTGCCGTCGGTTTTGTTCGCAACATCCTTGGTTACATAAGCGCATGACGGAGCAGCACGCATTCGACCCTTCGTTCGAGACCGGCCCGGACTATGGCTGGGAGGAGATTCCCGCCGATACGCCGCCGGCGATCCTGGCGGCCCTGGGCGGCCCAGATGCCAATCGCTTGCCACCAGGATACGAACCGGTTCGCGTGATTCGCGCAGGAGTCTCGCTGCCTTGGCCGAGGCCGGGGCGGATCGTTTTGGAAGACGGAACAACGCGGGATGTGGGCGACGCCATGCCGGCCGATCTGCCGCTGGGATATCACGATTTCTTTCCCACGATCGGCGATTCAAAAACGAGAGTGATCGTTACGCCCTGGCGGTGCGTCGAACCGAAAGGACGTCGCTGGGGTTGGGCCGTGCAACTACATAGCACTCGCTCGCGGCAAAGTTGGGGCTTCGGCGACTTGGCCGATTTGAGGCGGCTCGGCCAATGGTCGTCCGGTCTCGGGGCGGGCATGATGCTCATCAATCCGCTCGGCGCGCCGGCCCCCGTGCTGCCCCAGTGCGCCAGTCCCTATTACCCCAGTACGCGGCGATTCCGCAATCCGCTTTATCTCCGCATAGAAGAAGTGCCCGGTGCCGAGAGTCTTGGCGCGGAACTCGAACGGTTGGCTGCGGAGGCGCACGCCTTGAACGGCATGCCTCGACTCGATCGCGACCGCGTATTCCACTTGAAGCAACAGGCGTTGAGGGCCATCTGGGGGCGCGGCGTGCCCGAGGATTGCTATGCTGCCTTCCGCCGCGAGCAAGGAACATCGCTGGAGCAGTTCGCCACATTCTGCGCGATTTCCGCCCACTACGGCGACGATTGGCGGAAGTGGCCCGGCACGTTCCAACGGCCCGACAATTCCGCCGTGGCAACTTATGCAACCGAGAACGCAAACGAGATCGGTTATCACGTTTGGCTGCAATGGCTGCTCGACCGGCAGTTGACGGACGCTTCGCGGTCGATCCCCATCCTGCAAGACCTGCCCATCGGCATGAACCCCGGCGGAGCAGACGCCTGGCAATGGCAGGACTTGCTGGCCAAGGATATGGTCATCGGCGCACCGCCCGACGCCTTCAACGGCGACGGCCAGAACTGGCAGCTTCCGCCCTTCGTTCCAGCCAAGCTTCGCCAAGCGGCCTACGAACCGTTCGTCGAGACAATCCGCGCCACGCTCCGCCATGCGGGAGGACTGCGGATCGACCACGTGATGGGCTTGTTCCGCCTGTGGTGGATTCCGCAAGGCCGACATTCGCGCGACGGCTGGTACGTTCGCTACCCAGCCGACGACCTGCTGGGCATCGTCGCCTTGGAAAGCCATCGTGCCGGGGCGTTCATCGTGGGTGAGGATTTAGGCACCGTCGAGCCGGGCGTCCGCGAGCGGCTGGCCAAGCGGGCAATCCTTTCGTGCTGCCTGCTCTGGTTTGAACCGCGCCCGCCGCTTCGATACCCGGAACTTTCGATGGCCTCGGTCACGACACACGATTTAACGACCATCGCCGGGCTATGGAGCGGTGCCGACGAAGCGGCCCAACGCGCGATCGGTCTGACGATCGGCGACGAACAGAGCCGGCTCCGCGAGCATCTCCGTCAGATGTTGGGAATCGAGAACAACGCGCCGGTCGAAGAGGTGATCGAGAGGGCCTATCGCCTCTTGGCCGAGTCCCCATCGCGCATCATCTCGGCCACGCTGGAAGACGCCCAAGCGATGCCGCAACGGCCCAATATGCCCGGCACCATCGACGAATGGCCCAATTGGTCGCTAGTGCTGCCGCAGGATATTGAAGCGATGATCGAAGCGGAAATGCCGAAGAGGTTGGCAAAATACCTTGGAGGTCTGTAGGGGAAGCCCTCCGCAGGCCTGTACGGAATTTTGTGGCACGGGCTTCCAGCCCGTCGAGAGACACGGCCAAGATGGCCGTGCAACTTCCGTTGACACAGGAACGCTTACAGCCTCTCCGCAGCGTTCCGCACAAACCCGTTGCTGCCGCGTTTTGTGGTGCAAGCGTCCCGCCTGCAAGTGAAGGCAGGACGCCCGGTTACTGAGTTGAGTTTTTGACGCGCATCCTCTGCTATTTCCCGACTCGGAACGCATAGCTCCCCGAACCAACTTCATACACGGCCGCACCCTTTTGCATGCGGAGGAACTTAACGCCGTCGGCTTGTGCGGCCGGTTTGCCCGATTCAGTTACGTACGCTGCTTCGGTCGCCGGCACGTAAACGGTTGCGGTGGTGTTGGCGGGGATGGCAACATCCAAAGTCAATGCACTGCGGTCTTGCTTCCAACTGCTGGTAATCCGGCCGTGGATCGAGTCGTAGCTCGCCTTGGCCCAGGTCAAGCCGTCGCCAACGACCGGTTGGATGCGAATCTTGTCGTAACCGGGGGCGTCGGCACTAATGCCCGCCACGGCACTATAAAGATATTCGCCCACCGAGCCGAAGGAGTAGTGGTTGAACGAATTCATGCCGATGGTCTGGAAGCCCCGATCGGGCGTCCAACCGTCCCAACGCTCCCACATCGTCGTCGCTCCCAGCTTGACCTGAAAGAGCCACGATGGATACGTCTCTTGCAGCAAGAGCTTGTAGGCCATGTCGTCGCGGCCCGCCGCATGAAGGCCGGGCAGGAGTCGCGGCGTGCCGATGAAACCGGTGGCGAGATGCAATTTGAATCGTTCGATTTCACTCGCATATTTGGCCGCCGCTTTTTCTCGCAAGGCATCCGGCACGAGGTCCATCGTGAAGGCCAGGGCGTAGCCGGTTTGGCTGCAATTCTTCATGCTGCCGTCGGGCAGGAAGAAGTTGGCAAAGGCGGCCTTGATGTCGGCATGCAGCTTCGCATAACGCTCGGCGTCGTCGTTGCGTCCGATGGCACGGGCCATCTCGGACATCAATCGTGCAAGGTGTGCGTAGTAGGCCGTATCCATCACTTCACGGCTTGCGCTGCCGCCCAGGTTGAGCCAATCGCCAAAGCCGCCGATATTTGGGATCAGGTCCGTACTCTTTTTTGCCACAAACTTCATGTAGCGATCCAAGGCAGCAAAGTGCTCGCCGATCACCCGCGTATCGCCGTAGACGCGATACGTGTTATAGGTGCAAAGCAGCGCGGCATCGCCCCAGGCAGTGGCACCGCCACCCAGGCCCAGGTCGGGCGAAACGTGGGCGTAGGAACCATCGGCATGTTGCGAGTCTTCGCACATCGTCACCAGCCAGCGGGTAAAGAACGGTTGCACATCAAAATTGTAGGCCGCCGTGGCGGCGAAGAACTGCGTGTCGCCCGTCCAGCCGGCCCGTTCGTCGCGCTGGGGGCAGTCGGTCGGCACCTCCAGGTAGTTGCCCTTCTGGCCCCAGATGATGTTGTGATAAAGCTGATTGACGAGCGCGCTGGAACACTCGAACTGGCCGGTCCGGCGCATTGCCGTATGCACGACAATACCGGTCACCGCACTTGGCTCCGGCTTGTAGTCGAGGCCCTGTAGCTCGACGTAGCGGAAACCGTGGAAGGTGAAGCTCGGTTCGAGCGTTTCCTCACCGCTGCCGGCCAAGGTAAAGAAATCGGTCGCCGTGGCACCGCGAAGGTTGACCGTGTAGAGAGTGCCGTCCGGGTTGAGCATTTCGCCGTGGCGAACGCTGATCCGCTGCCCGGCCTTGCCGTGAACTTGCAGTCGCGTCCAGCCCACCATATTTTGCCCAAGATCGAAGATATACCAACCGGGCCGCGACTGGACGACCTTCACGGCTGGCAGTTCTTCGGCCCGCCGCACCGGCTCGGCACGTGCGGCTTGGACGGCCAATTTTTGGCCTGCTCCAACGCGCAAATCGCCATATTCCGCGCGAACAATCGCCAGTTTTTCCTGGGGATTGGCCTTGATTTCCAGCGTTGTATGTTCGGCTGCGACTTGCGTCAGCAACTTTTTGTTCAGCTTGTAGACTACGCGCAGCGACTTGGGAATATCCACAGCCGGATCGCCACCGAGGGCCGCATTTTCGACTTTGAAGGCCAAGCGATTGCCTCGCACCGCTGCCGCCACGATGGCCTTAACGTTCTTCGTCCCTTGCCCAATCATTGAACTCTCTTCCGCAACGACGTTCGACCAACTGGCATCGTCAAAGCCGGCCTTATCCCAGCCGCTCAACTGCCGGCGCGCGTCGTACTCGCAGCCGAGCATCAAGTCGGCATGGCGGATGGGGCCGTAAGCGGTCTTCCAGGTCTCGTCGCTGGCGATCGTTTGTGTCGTACCGTCGGCCAGTTCGACGACGATTTGGGCCATGAATCGCGGGTCGCCGCCGTAAAAATTCCGCCGCCCCGTAAAGGCCAAGTCGCTGGCATACCAACCATCGCCCAGGATCGCGCCGACGGCATTCTCGCCCGGTTTAACCGCATCGGTTACGTCGTAGGTTTGATAGTAGACCCGCTTGCGAAATTCGCTCCAGCCGGGCGTCAACTCATCGCGGCCGATCCGCTGGCCGTTCAGGTGCAATTCGTAGCAACCCAGTGCCGTGACGTAGACGGTCGCCCGTTTCACCGCTTGCGCGATCTTAAAGTCCTTCCGCATGTAGGGCGGCGGGATGCGAACCGTGTCGTTGAGAGAAGGCGTTCCCCACGGCGTCGCGGGCCGTGCTTCGGCCGCCACCCATACGCGGTCGTCGTAGCCCGGTTTGTCCCATCCGGCCGACGGCTGTTGGGCCGCCTTCCATGTGGCATTGATAGGAACCTGCATATCGGCCCCTGCCGTGAATTGCACGACCAAGCGGCCAATCACCGCCGCCGGCAGAAAGTCGGTATTCTCTGCCGTAATCGCCAACAGATTGGCACCCGCGTGAAGTTGCTTCGTCACGTCGAGCCGCGACGTTTCTTCCCACCAAGGGGCCGTGCCGACCAATGTCGCGTTGATCGATACCGTTGCCAAGTTGTGCGAATAGATCGCCACCACTGCGCGGCGAATCGTGCGACCGACGGGCAGTTCAATCTGCTTTCGCAGCGAAAAATTAACAACGCCCCGCTTCGATTTTGCACCGGGAAAATAGACCCAGGGCAGCCCGCGCGTATTAAAAATGGCCGCGTCCGCGACCTCTTCCGCAGGCAGACTACGGGCCGGATCGACGCCGATCCAGTGGGCCTTCCATTCGTCTTGGTTCAATAGGCCCATCGTCCAGCGCGACGACGCACTCCAGGCCGACGCCTGCTGCCGGTCGTCCCAAACGCGAACCTTCCAAAACGCTTGGGCACGTGAAGTCAGCGGCTTTCCCGCGTATTCGATGCCGTAACTATTAGCCGAAGTCGCGCGCCCGCTATCCCAGAGATCGCCTTCGTCGCGCGCCAAAGATTCCGGCGACGCCGCAACGAGAACCCGATAGGTTGCCTGATGCGTCCCGCGTCGATCCGAGGCAATCGTCCAACTCAGCCGCGGCTTTGTCGCGTCAATGCCCGATGGATCGTCGCGGCCTTCGCAGCGCAAATCGCCGACCGTGGCCGCGCACGTCATGGCGGATCCCATAACAATCCAACCCATCGTACAGCAAACCCCGGCGTATCGTATCACGGCTAATCTCCTTCGTAGAGTTGTTGACCCAGACGGCAACAGTATACCATGCGATGCGGGGAGTGGGAATGTTGGTGCTAGCAACACTCGACCTGAAACACTCGAACCGGTCGCCATTTTGCATAAATTCCACACGCGCATTACGTTAGCGTCTGGGTAAGGCATGCGTTCGGACGGTGAGCCGGGTGCGGGGTAGAGCGCGGGCGGGCGGCTACTTGGTTTTCGCAGTTTGAGCGGCGCGACGTTCAAGTCGATTCCTGGCACCCCGGCCGCGCTGAAGGTCGGAGACCAGTTCCCGCTCCTCAATGCGCTCCGTTGCGATGCAGGATGCGATGCAGGATGCGACGATGCCCAACGGTCTGGTGGAAGATCGACGAGATACGTCGCACCGAGCTCAAGGTCCGCCGCGGAGAACAAAAGCTTCCATAGGGAAAGGTCGAAATGGCAGTAGCGCGCGTACATCGAGCGCAACCGCAGAGGGCGGTTTTTGAAAGGGCCAGAGTCTCAACGCAACGGTCCGACACAAGCGATCTCTGTCGGGTTAAAAGGCTCTTCGCGCCAAAGGTGGTAAATACGAGGCCCAAGGCCCCACGCTTCCGTATCCGACGTTCGAGCCTCGACAGAGCGCCATGCTTTTTCTACGGGCTTGGCACACGCAATAGCTTGCCATCGCATGGCACTGCCCAAGGGGACAACGGCGTTATCGAGTGCCCGTGTCGGACACGTTCGCGTCGGGACTTGGAACCTCAAGTTCTGATTGTACTTTACCGACCCCCAACTTCGCCAGCACGATCAGCAAGACTTCGCCGATGGCCTGCGGTCCCTTGCGGCGACTGCGGCATGCCTTGCGGCACGTTTCCTGCAAGGGCTGGGCCTCGGCGGCCTGCTCGGGCTTGGGGATTTGCTCCGCCGCGGCATGGAGGTCGCGGAGGATTTCTGCTGGAGCGGTGGCATGTTCCTTGTGGAATTCCAACAATTTGGCGATCACGTAGGAGCGGTCCAGCTGGCTGGGATGATGGTACAGCTTCCGCCCGCCAACCATTTGGAAGACGGTTCGCGTGACGCGGTTGGCGACGCGACTGCGAACGTCGCGAGGATCGACGCCGCGCTGCTTCCACAGTTCCGCCTTGCCGCGGTAGTGCGCGTTGCACTTGACCAGGCAGTCGGCGATGCGCATCCAGGCGGCACGCAGTCGCGCGTTGCGGAAGCGGGCCAGCGGTCCGTTGGCGCGGTCCACCTCGTCGCTTTGGTAGCGCGAGGGAAACAGTCCGGCGCGGCCGGAGATCGCCTTGGCATGCGCATAATGTTCGATCGGTCCCATCTCGCCGGCCAATTCGCTGGCCGTGACGACGTTGATGCCCGGATGCGAGAGCAAGAGCAGATAGGGCGTTTTTACGAGGATTCCGGCCAAATCTTGCTCCACGCGATCGATCTGCCGGGTCTTGGTCTGCCAGTCCTCGTAGAGCGCGTGCCAGACTCTCGACAGGTGTTCGCACAGGGGATCGGCCGCGGCCGCGTTGCCGGCCCAAGCCAGGACGCGCTCTACGGTTCGTCCCTGGACGTGATGCTGGTCTTCGTGCAGCCAACGGAGCACTCCGCCCACGCCCGCGCTGAGGATGGTCTCGGGACGACTCGCGCGACAAGCCACGGCCATGGCAGCGGGCCGCGTCCAAAGGTCATCCTCGGGAAACAGGTCCGCATAGCCGGGCAGGCAGCGCTGCAGCGCCTGGCGAATTTGGCTTTGCAGTTTGCCGCGCTTCTTCACCAAGTCGCGGCGATGTCTGGCCAGGATTTGCAATTGGCGATAGGTCTCGTCCCATTCCGGTTCCAGCAGTCCAAAACCGTTGACGGTCGCGCGGAAGATGCCTTCCAGGTCGTCGGTCTTCGTGTCGGCGTGCGCCGGGAGGCGGTAATGCCGCGCGGCGAAAGGATGCACCAGTCGCGTTTCACTGCCGGCCTTGCGAAAGGCGCGTTGCACGGGGCGGTGGTAGGTGCCCGTCATCTCGACGGCCACGATGTGATCCTGCAAGCCGTGTTGCTCGATCGCTTCGCGAAGTTGCACCGTCGCCAACTCCAGCGCGGCGCGCTGATGCTCGACCACCGTGGGCGGAATGAGCACCTTGCCGTAGAAATCGCAGAGCATCCATTTCGAGCGCGCCTTGGCGCAATCGACGGCGACGACGCCAAAGCGTTCCGGCCCGACTTTCTGCACGCGGGCCTGGATCACGCCCTTGGGCTTGCCAAGTACGCTGCACCGATTTTACGGGATTTGCGGGAAATGCGTTTCGTAACCATTGCAACTGTTCTCCTGTCATGGGAAAGAGGTTAAGACCTTTCCTAAAACGTACAGTTGGAATGGTTCTATTGATTTTTTATCAATGTGAACCACATACCAGGGACGCTGGCCTAACGCGATGTTCCGTCCGGCGTCGCGCCGCTGGAAATGACCATCCGTGACTCCTCCGGCAAACAGGTCCAAGTAAAAGGCATTGTCGTCGGCTAGATCTGGATCTGTTTCGGCCAACCCCAAGCCTCACAAAGAGTTAGCGCTGCCAGGAAATATGGCCGCACACCTGCGAACCGCAGCGTCCCAGCCGATGGCAATAAATTGTAAACTGATTTTGGCTTACTATTTATTACGGTTCTCCGCGGAGGGCTTCACGGGCATGGACTTGGCACTGACGCACAATCTCTGGGAACGGTACGGGGTTTCGCGATATCGCGCCA
>JANXOJ010000590.1 GCA_025353625.1 Planctomycetota bacterium
CTCCAGCAGCATTCATGCCAAGCCGACATACCGCTTTTCTCGTTCTACGTTTGGCTTTTGTCGGGTTGTTGTCGTTGGGTGCATCGACCGCGCACTCCGCAGTTTACACATGGGCACTTGTCGGAGGCAGTCAGACCGGCATCTGGGATACATCTGCGGCAAATTCAAATTGGGCTGTCGGTGCCTCGTTCTTCAACTGGCCGCCAAATGGTACGGTCGCGGATGCGGTTTTTCCCCTGCTTGGCCTTTCAACCAACAGTGTCGCCACGGTCGACCAACCGGTTACCGCCCACAGTATGACGTTTAACGGCGACGGCTATCAGGTTATTGCCGCATCGCCGGCCGTCAGTACGCCGATCACGCTTGCCGGCCCTACTATCACGGTCAATGGTTTCGGCAGCGCAGCCACCGTGCTGATGGACAACGTCCTGACCGGAAGCAACGGCCTGACAAAACTTGGCGATGGCGTCTTGCAACTCGACCTCACGAACACGTATTCCGGCGCGACGATCGTCTCCAGTGGCGTTCTGCGGCTGGCCGATACCGGTGCCCTGCCCGGCGGGCTGGCGACGACCGGCGGTTCCGGCAACGTTTCGATCATCGGCGGCATCCTCGAACTGTCCGGCACGGCGGGCGATTTTACGCGCGGGATGGGCACGGCGGCGGGCCAGTTTCAGTTTGCCAGTAGCGGCTCCGGTGGCGGATTTGGTGCCTATACGCTCAATCATGTCGTGAATTTGGGCGGAGCATCGGCCTTGGTCACCTGGGGGAGCGGAGGCTTCGTTCCCACCGGCCAAGCATTGCAGTTGGGTTCGAGCTATAGCAGTGCGCTGCTCGATTTTCAAAATCCAATCAACTTGGGTCCGACAACGCGAACCGTTCAGACCGCCGGTTTCACGGGCGTTTCTTGCGGACGCATCAGCGGCTCCATCAGCGGCTCGGGCGGCATGAACGTTACCGGCAACAATGTGTTGGAACTGACTGCCGGCAATTCCTACCTGGGACCGACAACCGTTTCCGGCGGTGTCTTGCGGCTATCGCACACGGCGGCCCTGCCCGGTGGAATCGGCATTAGCGGCGGAATCGCCAATCTTGCGATCGCCGGCGGAATCATCGACCTCAGCAGCAACAACTTCACGCGCGCCACCGGCACATCGACCGCACAAGTGCAATGGACCGCCAGCGGCGGCTTCAGCGCGACGGGCGCGGATCGCATCGTAAATATCGGCGGTTCCTCGGGCACACTGACCTGGGGCAGCGGCAACTTTGTTCCCAGTTCCGGCACGCTGATGCTCGGCTCGCCCGTCGACGATTCGATGGTCGATTTCCAAAATCCGATCAACCTGAACGCCGCGACGCGAACCATTTTTGTTGCGCAAGGCAACGGCACGCTCGATGGGCGCCTCAGCGGCAATATCAGCGGCGGTGCAGCGGGCCTAATCGTCGTCGGCAATGGCGGCGGTGCGCTCGATTTGACCGGCAGCAATACCTATACGGGCACCACGACCGTCACCAATGCCATTTTACGGCTGAGCAATTCGGCGGCCATGCCCGGCGGAATCGGCGTCGTTGGCGGCGTCAGCAATCTGGCGATCAACGGTGGCATTATCGAACTGGCATCCGGCGATTTCAAGCGAGCTCTGGGCAGCGGTGCGTCGCAACTCCAATGGACTTCCTCGGGCGGATTCTCGGCCAGCGGCGGCTCACGGGCGGTCAACTTGGGTGGAGCATCCGCCGTGTTGACTTGGAGCAATAGTGGATTCCTAACGAATGGCGCGACGTTGGTCCTTGGATCGCACTCGGACGACGCGATGGTCGATTTTCAAAATCCGATAATTCTTGGAACGGGTGGTGGTGGTGGCTCCACTCGCACCGTCCAAGTCAATGGCGGTGCATCGATCGTGGATGGACGAATGAGCGGTGCCTTGAGCGGCCAAGCGAATCTTACGATTACCGGCTCTGGCACGCTGGAGCTCACCGCCTTGAACAGCTATACCGGTCAAACGCAAGTCGTTGGCGGTATCTTGCGGCTGAGCCATGCCGCCGCACTTCCCGGTGGAATCAATTCGAGCGGCGGCACGAGCCTCCTCGTCTTCAACGGCGGCGTCGTCGAGCTTGCCAACGGCGACTTCAAACGCGGCTTGGGCGGAGGTTCGTCTCAGGTCCAGTGGTTCGGCAGCGGCGGATTCAGCGCGTCCGGCGGCAGCCGCGCGGTGAACGTTGGCGGTGGATCCCAGAGCTTGCTTTGGAACAATGGTGGATTCGTGCCCGATGGAAGCAGTTTGATTCTCGGCTCGCAGTCCGACGATTCGCTGCTCGATTTCCAGAATCCGATCAACTTCGGTGCCAACGGCGGGGCGGTGACCGTGAACAATGGCTTCGCAACCGTCGACGCTCGCTTGAGCGGCGTCCTCAGCGACGGCGGTGCCGGTTTGACGGTCGATGGCGACGGCACCTTGGAGTTGACCAACTCAAATACCTATACCGGCAGCACAACACTCAACGGTGGCGTGTTGCGGCTGAGCCACTCCTCCGCACTGCCCGGCGGAATCGGTGCGGGTGTTGGCACGAATCGCAGTAATCTGACTTTCGATGGCGGCATATTAGAACTTGCGAATGGAAATTTTACCCGCTCCACCGGCACGCTCACGAATCAAGTCCAGTGGACTCCGGGCGTGAACGGCTTTGGAGGCCGAGGCGGATTCAGTGCGGTAGGCAGCACCCGCGCCGTCAATCTAGGCGGTGTCTCCGGACAACTTGTTTGGGGTGCGAATAGCTTCATATCCTCCGGCTCGTACCTCATCCTCGGCTCGCAAAGCGACAGTGCCACGCTCGATTTTCAAAATCCGATCGACTTGACCGGCGTTACACAATACGTTCAAGTCAACGGCGGCTCGGCCCAGGTCGATGGCCGTATGAGCGGGATTCTTAGCAGCATTAACGGCGGACTTGCCGTCGCCGGCAACGGCACGCTCGAACTGACGGCCAGCAATACCTATACCGGCCCCACCACGCTGCTAGGCGGCGTGCTCAGGCTAAGCAGTTCCGGCGCGTTGCCCGGCGGTACGAATGTGACCGGTGGGTCGAGTGCCGTCGTATTCGGCGGCGGCATTTTGGAACTGGCAACGACCGACTTCCTGCGACCGGTCGACTATGGGGCCGACTCCGTGCAATTTAGCTCGTCCGGCGGCTTCAGTGCGGCCGGGGCCAATCGTATCGTGAACTTGGGCGGGGCATCGGCTCCATTGGCTTGGGGCAACGGGGCGTTTTTGCCGACGGGGGCCGCTTTGCTTCTAGGCTCGCGGAGCGCGACCGCCCTGGTCGATTTTCAAAACCCGCTCGATCTCAGCGGTGCCGCCGAGACGATCCTCCTCTCCTCGGGAACGCTCGGCGACGTTGCACGCATCAGCGGCGCGATCAGCGGCACCGGTGCCAGCAGCTTGACCATCGGCGGCAGCGGAATGCTGGAACTTACGGGCAGCAATACGTACATCGGCTCAACCTCGATTACCGCCGGGACGCTGCAAATCGGCAATGGCGGCGGCGGACAGGCATTTGCCAGCGCGATCGTTAGTAATAGCGGAAAGCTGGCGTTCAATCACGTCGATACCGCGACCTACGCCGGTGCCATTTCCGGTACCGGCTCGTTTCTCAAGCTAGGCACGGGCACGCTCATCCTCACCGGCACCAATTCATATACCGGCAACACGACGATTAGCGCGGGGGCCTTGCGGCTCGGCAATTCGGCTTCGCTGCCCGGCGGAATAGGCGTCACCGGCGGTTTGAGCAATCTCGTTTTCGCCGGCGGCATTCTCGAATTGAGCAATAGTACGACTTTTGCGCGGGGTGTTGGGACGTTGGCCACTCAAGCCCAGTTCACGACTGCCGGCGGCTTCAGCGCGATCAGCTCGACGCGCACCGTCAACCTCGGCGGCTCGTCGGGCACTTTGGCCTGGGGCGCGAATAACTTCGTGCCCGCCGGACTGGCATTTCTTCTCGGCTCGACCGACGACTCGGCCACGCTCGTCTTCCAAAACCCGCTCGTCCTCAGCGGGACGAACACCATCCAAGTCGCGCACGGTGCGGCAGTCGTCGACGCGCAACTAAGCGGACTGCTTTCTTCCACCGGCGGACTCACCATTGCCGGCAATGGAACGCTGGAATTCGTCGGCACGAACAGCTACACCGGTACCACGATGCTAACGGGCGGCGCATTGCGACTGAGCACCACCGGCGCACTGCCCGGCGGAATCAGTTCGACCGGCGGGCTGAGCAACTTGGTTTTCGCCGGCGGGGTAGTGGAATTAAATGCCAACAATTTTTTGCGCAACCTTGGTCTATCGGGTAGCCAGGCTCGATTTTCCGGTTCCGGCGGCTTCAGTGCCGTCGCTGCCGCTCGCGTCGTCAATCTTGGCGGCGGGACGGCAGCCGTGGCGTGGAATACCAACAATTTCGTTCCCAGCGGATCGGCATTGATCTTAGGCTCGACCACCGATACGGCTACGGTCGATTTTCAAAACCCGATCGTCCTTTCCACCTCGGGAACCATACAGACGATCCACGGTGGCGCAACGGTCGATGGCAAGTTGAGCGGCGCATTGACTTCCATCGGCGGGCTCACCGTTTTGGGGAATGGCATCCTGGAACTGACCGCATCGAACAACTACACCGGCGCAACCACGCTCGGCGGCGGTGCATTGCGATTGAGCAACTCGGCCGCACTGCCCGGCGGAATCGGTTCGACCGGCGGGCTGAGCAACTTGGTTTTCGCCGGCGGCGTGCTGGAGCTTAACGGTAGCGGGACATTTTCGCGGAGCGTCGGCACGTTGGCCGCGCAGGCGCGGTTCGTAGGCTCGGGCGGTTTTAGCGCGGTGGGGGCCAATCGCACCGTGAATCTTGGCGGCTCGTCGGGCACCCTGACCTGGGGCAGCAATAACTTCGTCCCGGACGGGTCAGTGCTGTTATTGGGTTCGGTCGGCGATACGGCGACGGTCGATTTTCAAAACCCGATCAATTTGGGCAACCTTACGCGAACGATTCAAGTCGCGCACGGCTCGGCATCGGCCGACGCCAAACTTAGCGGCATCCTCAGCGGCAGCGGCGGCTTGAACGTGACCGGCAACGGGCGGCTCGTACTGACCAATTCCAACACGTTCACTGGCGGCTTCTCCCTCAGCGGCGGCACCGTCGAACTCGATAGTCGCAAGGCACTAGCCAACGGTATAAGCGTTAGCGTGTTGCCTGGCACCGCGCTCATCCTCGATGGCCCGACCGCCCCGGTGCCGGGGCCGATCGCTTCGGACATTGCAACGCCAAACCTCGTCCCCGAGCCTAAAACGTTGATCCTTCTAGGCAGCGGGCTTGCGGTACTCGCCGCGCGGAATCGACGGCGCGTTCGGTTTTTATCGCACCTAGGTTCCTTTTGCCGAAAGGAACCATTATGCTAACATGAACGCGAAGGCTCGAAGGGCCGTGAACACGCGATGGTCGCTACAGCGTCGAGCGTCAATACGTCAAGCGTTAATAGGTCATTTCAATCTGCGTGCAGTATAGAAAGGGATCCAATCATGCCCGATTCGACACCCGATTTGAACGATTCCATCGACCATTGCCCGGCCTGCCTGCGAAACCTGTCGGCGGAATCGCTCGACGCGTTGGGCGACGCACCGTGTCCGCACTGCGGCCAACTCTTGGGGGGAGTTCCGGGGACACAATACTTAACTCGCGATCTCCTTCTTTGGGCCGGGCTTCTTTGGTCGCAACGTTCGGCCAAGCTTACCTTCCAGCCGCACCAGAAAGGTGTCGTCTCCCAAGGGCCGGCCCGTGCGGGCGTGCTGCCGGATGTTCCTGAGTTCGGCTTCCGGCATCGCACTATTGAGAAAGGCCCTCCAATCGCCGATCATCGCCAAAAGGGGAGCGACCTTCACCAACGCATCATCGCGACCAAGCAAAGCAGTAACTCCATATTTCTACCTTCGTCGCGACACCAACGGTCCATCCGTTCCACGTAGGCAGCGTAGTCGTCATCGCGACAAAACGTCTGCTGCCGCCGGTTTCCTCGCTGAGTAATGTGGTGCGGCAGGCCCGGAATCACAACGCTTGCCAATCTTGCCATGCACACAACATATCAGGTGGAAGCCGCATCGACAATAAATAAGTATTGTGTCCCC
>JANXOJ010000598.1 GCA_025353625.1 Planctomycetota bacterium
CGCCGCGCGCAGCTTCGCGAGGTGATCGACCGCTTCCTCGCCCTACCCCAACCGGCGATCCTGCTGGGCGACATGAACAGCACCGCCGACGACCCTGAGATTCGCCGCCTTTGTGCCAGCCCCGGCGCGATCGACGCGCTCGGCCAAAAACTAGGCGACAAGGCCCCGCCGCACATCGACTGGATTTTCGTGCGGGGACTAAAAGTGTTGGACGCTGGTTTGCGCGACGACGGGGCATCCGACCACCCGCTGGCTTGGTCGGAGGTTGCCGATTGAGGTCGGAGAGTTCGGTTTGAACCGCGTTGCTCTCAGACGGTGGTCGTGCGGAGGCGATCGAGCGCGGCTTGCCCCGCCTCGACCTCGCGGCCATTGTGCATATAGCTGCAATTGCCGCCGGCTGCCGTGGCTTGTTCGAGGGTTTTCTCAACCCGTGCAAGCATGTCCTCGGGGGAATCGGTCGGTAGCGCGGTCGCTGCCGCAAGGCTTACGGTGAACTGCACCGATTGGCCGTTGATCGGCAGCGTGCAGCATGCCACGGCCTGTCGCAGCCGCTCGGCCACGCGGATGAGCTCCGTTGTGTTGGCACCGGGCAGCAACATGGCAAAGGTTGCATCGCCGTACTCGCTTCCCAGGTCCATCGCACGGATGGAGGCACTCAGGAATTGTATCGCACTGCGAAGAACCAGATCGGCAATCTCTTTCCCAAATCGGGTTGCCAGCGACGGGAAATTGTCGATCCGCATGAGCATTATCGCGGGGGCCGTGCCGCGCCGCCGCCATTCGGCAAGCCGACGTCCCAAGCTCACGTTGAATTCGCTCATGGTGCATATCCCGATCGGCGATTGCGGCTCGCCTTGCGGCACATCCCGCGCGGCGGCGGCTGCCGGAGCAGGCTGCGGCACCGGTTGCGGCTTTACGACCGCTTCGACTTTTTCGCTCGGCTTGACTTCACCGGAACGTGCGATCGGACGAATCTCCTTGCCATCGTGCCAGCAACCGCGATTGCGGCCGGCCTGTTTGGAGGCATACAAAGCCGCATCCGCGCGGCGGATGAGGCCCGGTACGTCCTCGCCGCTTGCGATTTCGGCCACGCCAAAGCTCATGGTCACCTTGAGTTCGCTGGTGGGCGAGCGGAAGCGGGCCGATTCAATCGCCTGACGGCCGCGTTCCAGGTAGCGAATCGCCTCTTCGGCCTTGCTGCCAGGCAGCACGACCGCCATTTCCTCGCCGCCATAACGAGCCGCAAAGTCGCTTTCGCGCGTCGATGCCTTCAACACTCGGGCGGTCCCTTTGAGCACTTCGTCGCCCGTCTGGTGTCCGTGGGTGTCGTTGAATTTCTTAAAGTGGTCGATATCGCCGAGGATCAGTGAGAAGGGCCGGCGGCTCTCCTGGAACTCCGCATAGCAAGTGGCGATCTTGTCGTCGAACGCGCGGCGATTGGCCAAGCCGGTGAGTACGTCGGTGCGGGCCTCAGCGGCCTTCATTTCGACCATGCGGGCCTGCTCGTGCAGTTTGTCTTCGACCGAACTAAGCTGCGAGGTCATCGACTGATTGGCTTCGATCAGTCGGGCAACGGCGGAAATCACGCCCTCCGGCTCTTGGCCTTCGCCGGTCAATTCTTGATTGATCTCTTCGACGCGGCTGGTGTGCTTGCCGACGTTGGCTGCCATGTGCCCGGCAAGCTCTTTCAATCGGCCCAGCACTTCTTTGGCCAGCCGCTGCTCTTCCGGCAACTCGGCCGGCTTGCGAACCAGGGCGCGGTTCAACAGCCAGCCCGTGCCTACACCACTGGAGGACATGACGAGAGCAAACGACAAATCGGCAATGAGTTGCAGCATGATTGGTTTCCGTGACGGAGGATTCTCAAGAAACATAGGTTTAGCTTTGGGACGGTGCGGCGGAAATAGATATGTCGGATGTTCTTCAAGCGGCAAAGATTGTCGGCGCATTCTTCTCAATCCGAAGAATTGGCATTTTCGCTGCCGCCGACAAGTCCCGTGAAGATGTTGGCTTTGCAAAGTCCGGATTTTTGTGGTGCGGGCGTCTCGCCTGGCCCGATAAACGCGGGCGATACGCCAGCACCACAATTTCCACGACGGCAATTCTCAGACTTTGCAGTTCTCCTGCACGTTTGCACGACTTGATTGCCCTGGTGTTGTGCGTTTGATATAATCCGTTCGTAGGGGGGGACGGTCGGTCTCGGTCTTTTCCAACCCCGGCGGATCGCTCGGTTTTCGTACTCATCTCACAGGCAATGGAGAACTTCAAATGAACGCGTATGGTCAACATATTTTGTCGCGGCGCGGTTTGTTGTCGGTCGTCGTGCTGTTTCTGGTTGCAACGGTCGCAGTCGCTTCGGCTTCGGCGGCGGATAAGGTCGTGCCGTCGCTCGATCTCGTGCCGGCCGATGCGGCTTTTTATTCGTCGTCGCTTCGCAACGGCGAACAGTGGCAGGCAATGGTCAACAGCAAGGCCTGGGCCAAGCTCAAGGCGCTGCCTTACGTGCAGATGGGCCTGGGCCTGTACGGCATCCAGGCGGGCGACCCCACGAGCGTGCCGGGCCAGATCGAAGCGGCCCAGCGCG
>JANXOJ010000622.1 GCA_025353625.1 Planctomycetota bacterium
TCAGGACATTCCATGACCCCACCGATAACTTCGCCTAAAACGGCCTGCGAGAAGATTCCCGCCTCGATCCTCGGCACGTCCGCCGAAGCCAGTCTGGCCCTGGCCCAGGAAATTGCCACGCTAATCCACCAGCGGGCCGGCGAGGGCAAGAACGCCGTTTTGGGACTAGCCACCGGTTCGACACCGACCGCCGTTTATAACGAGTTAGTCCGAATGCACCAGCAAGAGGGCCTAAGCTTCCACAACGTCATCGCGTTCAATCTCGACGAGTATTTTCCCATTGAGCGGCACGAGTTGCAAAGCTACCACCGTTTCATGCACGAGTACCTCTTCAACCATATTGATATTCCGCCGGAAAACGTCCATATTCCCGATGGCACCGTGCCGATCGAGCGCGTCGCGGAGTTCTGCGAAGCCTACGAAAAAGCGATCGTTGACGCCGGCGGAATCGACATCCAGATTCTCGGCATAGGCCGTACCGGCCATATTGGCTTCAACGAACCCGGCTCTTCGCGCGATAGCCGCACCCGGCTCATTACGCTCGATCGCCTCACGCGGATTGACGCCGCCAGTGATTTCTTCGGCGAGGAGCATGTACCGCGTCGGGCGATCACGATGGGGGTCGGCACGATCCTTGCCGCACGCACGGTGGTCATGCTGAGCTTTGGCGAACATAAGGCCGGCGTACTGGCCCAAGCCATCGAGGGGCCGGTGTCCAATGCCGTCGCCGCCAGTTTTTTGCAAGATCACCCCAACGCGATGATCCTGCTCGATGAGGCGGCCGCCGCCGAGTTGACGCGCGGCAAAAGTCCCTGGCTGCTGGGGCCTATCGAATGGAATGAAACGCTCGTTCGCAAGGCGGTGATTTGGCTCGCACGCAAGTTGGGAAAGGCCATTCTCAAACTGACCGACGAAGACTACAACGAGACGGGCTTGCAAGACCTGCTCGCCGGTCGCGGCCCGGCATACGACATCAACCTGGAGGTCTTCCGCGCGTTGCAGAAAACCATCACCGGCTGGCCGGGCGGCAAGCCCGACGCCAAGAAGCGGCCGGGCGATATTCGCCGCGCTACCGACACCATCTTTCCCAAGCGCGTGCTGATCTTCTCGCCGCATCCGGACGACGATGTTATCTCAATGGGCGGGACGTTGATCCGCCTCGTCGCGCAGGGGCACGAGGTCCACGTTGCCTATCAAACGTCGGGAAATATCGCCGTTTTTGATCTCGACGCCATTCGTTTTGCCGACTTTGCCGCCGACTTCAACCGACGCTTTGGGCACGGCACCGGACAAACCGAGCATATCGAGCGGCACATCGAAGAATTTCTCAAAAACAAAAAACCTGGGCAGGTTGATAGCCCGGAAGTGCAGCAGATTAAGGGGATCATTCGTCGCGGCGAAGCAAAGTCGGCCGCCCGCGATTGCGGTGTTCATACGGAGAACCTCCACTTTCTCGATATGCCGTTTTACGAGACCGGCAAGGTTCGCAAGAAGCCGCTAAGCGAGGACGATATCCGCATCGTGGCCGAGCTCCTTGAGAAAGTGAAGCCGCATCAAGTCTACGCCGCCGGCGACCTTACCGATCCGCACGGTACGCATCGCGTCTGTCTGTCGGCCATTTTTGATGCCGTCCACCGCGTGCAAGCGCAGGACTGGTTTGCGTCGTGCGAAGTATGGCTCTATCGCGGGGCATGGCAGGAGTGGGAGCCGGAGCGCATCGAGATGGCCGTTCCGCTGAGTCCGCGCGAATTGCTTCGCAAGCGTAGCGCGATCTTCAAGCATCAGTCGCAAAAAGACCGCGCCATGTTCCCCGGCCCCGACGAACGCGAGTTCTGGCAAAGGGCCGAAGCCCGCAATCGGATGACGGCACAGTTATACGATAAACTTGGCCTGGCCGAATATGAGGCGATTGAAGGCTTTGTGCGATGGTTTCCATCGGCAACGTGAACCGACTGGGAAGAGCGCACATGGCACTGCAACCACAAAACGCGATATATGTGATCGACTTGTTCGGAACGGCCAGCTTCGCCTTCTCGGGGGCTTTGCGAGCCATTGACCGTAGGCCGGATTTTGTCGGCATGGTGTTGCTCGCCGGGGCAACGGCGGTCGGTGGCGGCGTACTGCGAGACATAATCCTTCGTCGCGAGGCTTTCATCGTTCACGATTGGGGATATCCAGCGGTAATCCTCGCAAGCGTCGTGGTCACGTTTTTATTTCCGGCTATGGTCGTCGCACGAGAGAAGTTATTGCGATACTTCGACGCAGTCGGATTGGGAGTGTTTTCCGCGGTTACGGCTAGTGCTTTGTGGCAAACGCCGGGTACAAATCCTCTCTCGGTTTTGTTTATAGCAACTTTCACGGGCTGTGCCGGTGGAGTGATTCGCGATCTGCTGATCGATAAGCCGTCGCTCGTTCTGCAAAACGAGTTGTACGTTACGCCCGTGGTCATCGGTGCTGCCGGATTGATGCTCGTATGCAGCCTAGGGGCTGGTGAATTGACCGGTTTTTTTACTGCTATGTTGTTGACGACGATCTTGCGCTGTGTGGCTATTTATCGAGATTGGCGGCTACCGAGAATTTTGGCTTTGGATCCGTCGCCGAGAGCCGAGCCGAGCCACGCGGCTTCAAAAGCCGATTTTTATTGCGATCCCTAAAGGCGACTTGCTCCAACTTTGCGACTTCTCCCCTACACTCGCCGGAGTTCCGTCGAGGGGAGATAAAAAAGGAAATTCAGATGAAAACAATGGCTGCTTTGGTCAAACGCAAGCCCGAAGAGGGGCTTTGGTTGGAAGACGCACCGGTGCCGGAGCCGGGAATCAACGACGTACTGATTGAAGTTCTGCGCACCGGCATCTGCGGCACCGACGTTCACATCTATAACTGGGATGCCTGGTCGCGGAAGACCGTGCCCGTGCCGCTGCTCATCGGCCATGAATTCACGGGCCGGATCGTCGAGGTTGGCAGCAACGTCAAGGACTTTCACCCCGGCGATATTGTTAGCGGCGAAGGGCATGTCGTCTGCGGGCGGTGTCGAAACTGCGTGGCCGGCCGCCGTCACCTTTGCAAGGACACCAAGGGAATTGGCGTCAATCGTCCCGGCGCGTTCGCCGAATATCTCGTGCTGCCGATGACGAATGTCTGGCTGCACGAGCCGTCGATCCCTCGCGACGTTCAGGCGATCTTCGATCCCTTTGGCAATGCGGTTCACACGGCGTTGCACTTCCCCGTGCTGGGTGAGGATGTGCTGGTGACCGGTGCCGGCCCGATCGGCATCATGGCCGCCGCCGTCGCCAAACATGCCGGTGCCCGCCATGTGGTAGTAACCGACGTAAATCCCTATCGGCTCGAACTGGCTCGCCGCATGGGCGCGACGCTGGCCATCGACGTCCGCGAACGCTCGATGCAATCGGCCCAGGAAGAACTCGGCATGAAGGAGGGCTTCGACGTCGGGCTAGAAATGTCGGGCAGTCCCCAAGCGTTTTGCGACATGCTGGCGAATATGTGTCACGGCGGCAAGATCGCCATGCTGGGCATCCCCAACCGCGATTTGGCCATCGATTGGAACATCGTGATTTTCAACATGCTCACGCTCCAAGGCATCTACGGTCGCGAAATGTATGAAACTTGGTACAAAATGACCGCCATGTTGCAGTCGGGCCTCGATCTCTTGCCGATCATCACACACCGCTTTCACTACTCCGATTTCCAAAAAGGGTTCGACGTCATGCGATCCGGCCAATCGGGCAAGGTGGTATTGACGTGGAAGGAAGGTTAAACGCTATGCCCTACGAACGCTTCCAGCAACATTTGCACGATCGCGTCGAGCAGATACGATCCTCCGGCCTGTTCAAAAGCGAACGCATCCTCACGTCGCCGCAGCGCGCCCACGTGGGCGTGCCCGGCAAGCCCGATATTCTGAACCTTTGTGCGAACAATTATCTTGGGTTGGCCGCGCATCCGGCCGTGTGTGCGGCGGCGCGCGATGCGCTCGATCGCTGGGGCTACGGCATGGCCAGCGTGCGTTTTATCTGCGGAACGCAGGAGGTGCATAAAGTGCTTGAAGGCTCGCTATCGGACTTCCTCGGCACGGAGGATACGATTCTCTATAGCTCCTGCTGGGACGCCAACGGCGGCTTGTTCGAGACGCTTCTCACCGCTGACGACGCCGTTATTTCCGACGAGTTAAACCACGCTTCGATCATCGACGGCGTTCGGCTATGCAAGGCACAGCGGTTCCGCTACGTCAACAACGACATGGCCGATCTGGAAGCGAAGTTGAAGGATGCCGCCGCCGCGCGATTCCGCATGATCGCCACCGACGGCGTTTTCTCGATGGACGGCACAATCGCCAATCTGCCTGCGATCTGCGAACTGGCCGACCGCTACGACGCGATCGTGATGGTCGACGATTCGCATGCCGTTGGGTTTCTCGGGCCGCGCGGTCGCGGAACGGCCGACTACCACAATGTCGCGGGCCGCATCGACATCCTTACCGGTACGCTGGGCAAGGCCCTGGGGGGCGGCAGTGGCGGCTATACGAGCGGTCGCTCCGAGATCATTCAGTTGCTTCGCCAACGCTCGCGGCCCTACCTCTTCTCAAATTCCCTGCCGCCGCCAATCGTTGCCGCATCGCTCAAGTCGCTAGAAATCCTTGCCGCCTCGACCGAACTTCGCGACAGGCTGGAAGCCAACACCCGCTGGTTTCGCGACCAGATGACGGCAGCCGCTTTTCCGGTAGCTCCCGGCGTTCACCCCATCGTGCCGATTATGCTCGGTGATGCCGCGCTTGCCGCGCGCATGGCGGAAGGCATGTTGGAGCAAGGTGTCTACGTGATTGGCTTCTCGTACCCCGTCGTCCCGCAAGGCAAAGCCCGCATCCGAACCCAAGTCTCCGCCGCGCACTCCCTCGACGACCTGGCTCTTGCGGTCGATGCCTTCGAGGTCGTGCGAAAGTCCTTGCCTACTTCCCCTCTCCCGTAAACGGAAGAGGGGCTGTGGGTGAGGGCACTTTGAAATGCTCCAACGCTCAGTTTCCTACCGTGGTTACGACGCTCCGCGTCCCGTTTAACGAAGAAACTTTCACCGACGCAGTGCGTCCTAGAAATGCGTTGCCGCGCCGAGCGCGGCAACAAGGAATGGATGAAATGAAAATGCTATTCTCCCACAACTTCGCGGAGCGTCCGGGCGTTGCGTTCCCACGCAGAGCATGGGAAGGAAGGACGCTCTTGCTTCTCTTCATTCTCACGTCCTCCGCCGCATACGCCGAAGCCCCTCGCGCGGCC
>JANXOJ010000505.1 GCA_025353625.1 Planctomycetota bacterium
CACAAGCTTTTGGCTGAAATTCGCCAACGGCAAAACCGTTGGGGCGATGCTGCGGAACAATGGCGGCAGGTCGCCCGGATTCGCTCGTTGGAACCAGCCGGCCTAGTCGGTTTGGCCCAGGCACTGATCCACGATCGGCAATTGAAGAGTGCTGCCGAAACGCTATCCCAGCTAAAGAAGACAAACTGGCCCGATCGATTTGAAAACGGGCCGGAGAATGTCCGCGAGAAGATTCGCATTTTGGAGCAAGAGATGGAAAAAGCGGGGAAATAGGATTCCTCTGACGCAAGAATGCGCCTCTGCTCCGCCTCAGTCAACCCAGGGTGCGCTGCGGCAATTCCGTCGACGTAGCCACCTTTGGTATTATGACTTTGGCTCGCGCATGCCGTAGTCGGATGAATCTGAAACTATTTTACCCGTTCGGTTGTTCCCCCAAGGGTAATCGATCCCTCATCGAATCGAATCGTTTCGATGCGAAAGACCTTGCCTTTGCCGCCTGACGGGTTTGGCAGTGTCACCAGTGCGACCGGGTCGCCCTCGGTCTGACGCCATGCGACCTTCAAATCGGAGTGCCGTGCCGCGTCGGAAATGCCCTTGAGGACGCGGTCTAGCGACCACGGGATAGCACCCAATCGCGCTTTGTGGACCCGCAGCCCAATCACGTTCGGCGAATCGATATACGCGCTGACTTCGAGCGATACCACGCCGTGAAAACCGCTGCGGTCAATTTGGCAGGCTACGTTCATTCCTTGCGAAGTGACGTGGACCCTCGGATCGCTCATACCGCTGGGGAGCGAAAGGGGGTGATTGCGCGGCAGATCGACGGCCAGCCAACCGTTGATGGTGTCTTCGTTGAATACTTCCTGCCATTGTCCTTCCTTACGCAGAGAGTTGTGCAACTCAATGGCCTGGTTTAACATCCGATCGCTTTCCTGTTCTTGAGATTCAGGGGCAACCGCAAGGGCCTTGTCGTAGAACGCGGGCACTTGCTTCGCGGCGCGATAAGCGACGAAGAGACCCGCGACGGCAATCCCGATGAGGATTGCGATAGCAACGATGAGAATTCGCCAAACGGAGCGCATGAAACTCAACCTGCATTGCGTGGGTGAGAGAGGTCTTAGAGGAATCGCAACAGCCCGTAATTCTTTCGCCCGCTGCGAAGTACAATGGTCGATTCGCCGGCCAAGTCTGCCGAGGTCAAGCGGGCTTCGACGTTTTCCACTCGACGATTATTTACGTAGGCACCTCCGCCGGAAATTGAACGCCGGGCATCGCCTTTGGACTTGGCAAGTCCGGCATCGACAAACGCATCGACGACAGCAATTCCGGTATTTTCCAGCACTGCCTTGGGAAGTTCCTTACTGGGCACGTTGGCAAATATCCCACTTAGCTGGTCGTCTGATATTTTACCGATCTCCGCACCAAAGAAGATTTCCGTCGCTCGCTCTGCGGCAGCAAGTCCGTCGGGGCCATGCACGAGCCGCGTCAATTCGGTTGCCAGACGACGTTGTGCGATGCGACGACCGGGCTCGATGGCATGTTCGCTTTCCAACTGCTCGATCTCGGTTTGAATCAGATCGGTAAAGAAACGCAGGCACTTCCCCACGTCGGCGTCGGCCAAGTTGTACCAATATTGGTAAAAATGGTACGGGCTCGTCCGATCGGCCGCAAGCCAGAGCGAGCCACTTTCCGTCTTGCCCATTTTTGTGCC
>JANXOJ010000655.1 GCA_025353625.1 Planctomycetota bacterium
CCGACACCTGGTATAAGCCCGCCCAAATTGACGCGCAAACGAATCAGCCGGCCACACCCAACACGCCGCGCGAACGCATCGTGGAGCGCGTGCTGCTGGATGTGCCGTTGCCCTTGCGAGATTGGGCACGTGAAGCGGGTTGGCCATTGTGGGAGCCGAGTGATGGAGGAGTGGGGCAGGGGGAAGGGGGATTGGGGATGATCTTTCCGCCGATCTTACAAAATTGCCGCGCTTGCGAACAGGGGGTTGAAGTGGTTGAATTGGCAAGATCGTGTTGGCCCGTTGACTGCCAGCCAACGGTTTCATACACTGCCATTAGGAACAATCTGAAGTACGCAACAACGACAAGCGTAACACCGGAGATGCCCAAAGCCCTTGACGATTCCGGGGAACATTCGCTCGAAATAGGGGTTCATCCGACTCAAGCAGGCGCTGGGTTACGCCTCAGACCCAGGGATTTATGACATGCGTGTAGCAAGCGAAGGGGAAAGGCGGGCGGCAGCTTTTGCGCCGCACACCGTTCGCTTCTAACTCTCTTACCGCCTGTGGGGTAAAAGATTGTGGAAATTCGGATCTGGAAAAAAGGAATCTCCAGGCTGCGGTGCGCCCATGGCGCGTCCAGGCCGGTGATGTTTTCTATCATCAACGGGCCGCTCTATTGAACACCATTGGACGCCGGACCCATGCCTTTAACAAATCCATCAACGTAGCCATTTTTGGAATATTGACTTGCGCTCTCGCTTCGGTCGGATGAACCTTATTGTTTTACAGGGCGTTTGACCGGTAGAGCCGCTACGCGGCACGCGACCCACTCGCGGAACGATTCCGTGGGTTGGGCTTCGCTCCACCTACGGATGCTCACGTTTGGCCGCTATCGCGGCAGCAGCAATTGAACATCCGCAACAGACGCTACGATTCCCAAAGTTAGAGGCTATCCAATAACAACGCCCCTCTCACTGTCGGGGCGATAGAACCCCTGCGGTCGCCGGTCCTGCCGCGGTCGCGGCACCGGGCGTTTCGGCCACGGAACCTTTGCTCTCAATGATGACGAGCAAATCGGCGCGCGGCGCGGAACTGGGCAGGGGCAGTGGGATGCCGGCGATGGAGGTCGTCGAACTCACCGGCACCGGCAAGGCAACCATGCCCATGCCGAGCATCAACACTTGATCGACCGGCCAGCGGAAACGCTCGCTGAAACGAAAATGCGATACCTGCGGCACCTCGATCCGGGCACGCTGCCGAGGCGAGGTTTGCGTCGGCACTTCCAACATCACGGAAACCAGCTTTTCCACTTGGTTGATGTCGCACTTGAAAACCGCATCGATCGTGCGGCGATCTGCGGAAACCAGCGGGTTGAACTCCATCGAAAATCCTTCGTCAATCTGGCCGGGTTGGTTGTCGATGCCCTGCCAGGCGTCGTTTCGCGGCTGTACGTCGCGAACGTAGGGGTGCCCGCGCAAGGCCGTGATGACGGTTGCTTGACCGTTGTTCACCAGCAAGTGCGGAGAACTATGCTCGCGATAGTCGCCCCGCTTCTGCAAACTGGCCAGCAGCACGGCGGCATCCTCCTTGGGCAACAACCACGCGCTGACGCCGGCCGTTTGGGCCGGTATCGGACGAAGCGTGCGATGCGCGGCGATCCGCCAATCGGGACTATCGATCGTGACGATGCGGAGGCTAAAGGTCCGCGTCTCGGCTTCGCTGGCGACAAAGCGATCGACGATCTCGGCCACGACCGCCTGCATCTGCGGCGTGTGGTAGACCCGCAAAGTTCGCGGCGTTGCGCTCAATATGCCCAGCGGCTCCGAGTGCCAGACTTCGTAACCGGTCTCGCGTAAAATCCAATCGACAATCGCTTGCTCCGGCCGCTTCGTCGTGGTGACGCGGGCCGTGTAAGGACTGATATCGTATTCCCGCCAGACCTGCCCTTGCTCGTTGGGCAGCGTGCCATTGCCAGCCGTCACCCGCAGCGGTCGACGACCGGGTGCCGTAGTCGATGCCAGGAACGGATTGCCGCCCGGAGCAGCGGGGACCGTTGGCGCAGTAAATGTCGGAGCGGTAGCCGTCGTGATTCCGCTTGCCGGCACAACGCCACTGGGCGATGCAGTAGCGGGCAAGACGGCCGCTTGTCCGGCATCCACCGACGCTGGACGCCATGCAACGCCCGGAACTGCCGCTGGAGTCGTCGGCGGCACCGTTTGTGCCGCGAGGTTGCTAACGGTGACCGAAAAAACCGCCAAAATGAGAACTGATCGCGCCCGCATGATTCCGCCTCGGGTGTGGGTAGGGTGGCACCGATGGGGAGTATACGAAGCGCCCGCCACCGCAACAAGAGGAAAATCGGGGTGGGAAAAACCCGAGGGCGCGGGAACCAGGATCAGCTATCGCCTCGCAACCGCCCAACGATCAGCGAGCCGTTGTGGCCGCCGAAGCCAAAGCTGTTGGACATTGCTACATGGACCTGCTTCTGCCGGGCCTGATTGGGCGTATAGTCGAGGTCGCACGCCGGGTCGGGAGTTTCGTAGTTGATGGTGGGCGGAATCAGGCCGTCGCGAATGGCAAGGATCGAGAGGATCAACTCGACGCCGCCGCTGGCTCCCAGCAGGTGGCCCATTTCGCTCTTCGTGCTAGAAACCGACAGCTTGTAGGCATGGTCTTTGAAGATCGCTTTGATGGCCGTCGTTTCGGCCGCATCTCCCAGCGGCGTGCTGGTGCCGTGGGCGTTGATGTAACCGATCTCACTGGGGTCCATCCGTGCGTCCCGGAGGGCCAATTTCATGGCGTGGGCCGCGCCGATGCCGTCTTTGTCGGGCGCGGTGATGTGCCCGCCATCGGCACTCATGCCGTAGCCGAGCATCTCGCCGTAGATCTTTGCCCCTCGGGCCTTGGCATGCTCCAACTCTTCAAGCACGAGGACGCCGGCCCCTTCGCTAAGGACGAAACCATTGCGATCGCGGTCGAAGGGACGGCTGGCGCGAGTCGGCTCATCGTTGCGTTCGGAAAGGGCGCGCATGGCGGCAAACCCGGCCAATCCCATCCGCGTCACGGCTGCTTCACTACCGCCTGAGACCATGACATCGGCTTCGCCGTACTGGATGGTGCGGAACGCGCGACCGATGGAATTGGCGGCACTGGCGCAGGCGGTGACGATGCACTCGTTCGGCCCGCGCAAGCCCCATTGGATGGAAACCTGTCCGCTGGCCGAATTGGCAATCAACTTGGGAATGGTAAAGGCGGAGACTTTATCGGGGCCTTTGACCAACAGCCGTTCGTGCTGCGTCTCAATCTCCCAGAGTCCGCCGATGCCCGAGCCGATCATCACTCCGCACTGGAAAAGGTCTTCTTTGCTGAAGTCGATGCCGGAATCGCGCACCGCATCGACGGCCGCCACGATGGCGAACTGCGTGAAGCGATCGAGCTTTTTTTCGTCGCGGGGTTCGACGTAGCCCGCAGGCGACCAATCAACGACTTCACCGCCAAATCGCACGCGGTAGGCCGTCGTATCGAAGCAACGGAGCGGACGAATTCCGCTTTCTCCGTTGCAGACACGCGACCAGACCTCCGCAACCTGGCGGCCAAGTGGAGTGACCGCTCCCATTCCCGTTACGACGACGCGCCGTTTCATGGATTCTCAGCTCGACGAGGGTTCGCTGCCGCCAACTGCCTTTTCAATATGGGCGATCGCCTGTCCCACCGTTTGAATCTTTTCGGCCGCATCGTCCGGAATGTTGATGTCGAACTCTTCTTCGAGCTCCATCACCAATTCAACCGTATCGAGGCTGTCGGCCCCAAGATCGTTGACGAACGACGTCTCGCGGGTAATCTGGTCCTTGCTGACGCCAAGCTGTTCGGCAACGATATCAATAACACGTTCTTCGACTGAGGCCACCTGTGGCTCCTCCTGGTAACGCAGGTTCTAGGAAGGTAAAAGCCCTGAAAACCGACCTGGACACCCCGCCAAACCACGCTGGGTCGAGCAAATTACTGTTGGTGTTCCGGATAGGTCTTGAAGTTATTCCCCGCCCTTTACGTAAATAAACAATAGTCCGCGAGAGACATATCTCCGCTGAACTACCTCACTTTTTCATCTAACCTCAACAGGTATAACGGCTTTTCGGCTTTCTGTCCATATCTCTCGGGGCCGATTATCGCAGAAAAACTTTCTGACCACCCACCGTGCTAGCAGCAGGTCACCAGACACACCCAACGTAGAAGGCCCGATTATCAAACCGTCAATCCCCCGTCCACGGTCAAAACCTGGCCGGTGATGAATTCCGCAGCATCGCTAGCTAGGAAAAGCACCGCGTCAGAAACGTCTTGGGGCAGCCCCAGCCGCTTCAAGGGGATTTCTTCCTTGATCTTGCCGAGGAGCTCTTCGCCCAGCTTGGCGGTCATTTCCGTCGCTATAAAGCCGGGGGCGACGGCGTTCACCGTCACGCTGCGGCTGGCCAACTCGCGGGAAATAGTCCTCGTGAGGCCGATTACGCCCGCCTTCGAGGCCGAGTAATTCGCTTGGCCCGGATTGCCCATCAGGCCCGAAACGCTGGCGATATTAATGATGCGGCCGTAGCTCGATTTGCACAAGGGCCGCGATGCCGCGCGGGTGAAGAGAAATGTCCCCTTCAAGTTGATATTCAGCACGTCGTCCCACTGGTCGTCCTTCATTCGCATGAGGAGGCTGTCGCGGGTGATGCCGGCGTTGTTGACGAGTATATCGAGCCCGCCCCAAAGTTTGACGACTTCATCAACCACCTCGTTGACGCGCGTGGAGTTGGTCACGTCGCAGGCAATTGGTTCCGCCGTGCCGCCCGCTGCGCGGATGGCACCGATGGCTTCGGCAAGCGTATCGGTTTTGATATCGACGCACGCCACCTTGGCACCCGCCGCGGCAAGGTCCAAGGCAAAGCAGCGGCCCAAACCGCGGGCTGCGCCGGTGACTAAGGCAATGCGGCCGGATAGGTCAACTTGGATTCTTTTTTTTTCGCTCATGGGTCTTAGGGCTTTGGTCTTGGTTTTTTGGTCTTGGGTGCCAAAGTCCGAAGTCCCAAGACCTAAGACCAAAGCCCCAAGAACTCCTCAAACATCCATACTTTGACAGTCCAGCTTGCGATCGATGCGCCGCAGTAGCCCTCGCAGCACGCGGCCGGGGCCAATCTCATAAAACTTATCGAATCCCTCCGCCAGCAAATAGCGCATCGAATCTTCCCAACGCACTGGATTGATGATCTGCTGGACCATCAGGCCGCGAATCTCTTCGGGATCGGCGTGCGGCTGGGCATCGACATTAAAAACGACCGGAATTCGCGGGGCGTGCATGGAAACTTTCGATAAAGCCTCGGCGCACCGCCGATCGGCTGGCCGCATGATTTCCGTATGAAACGCCCCGGCCACGGCCAGCGGCACGGCCTTCTGGGCACCCCTCATCGGCGCGAGTTCGGCGGCTCGGAGACAGGCCCCGTTCGTGCCAGAAACGACAATCGTGCCCGGACAGAGCAAATTGGCAATCTCCAATATTTCTCCCTGCCGAGCTTCCTGGCAGAGCGCTTCCACTTGGGCGCGATCCAACCCCAAGATCGTAACCATGCCGCCGGGCGTTGCGTCGGCCGATTCTTGCATCGCCGCGCCGCGCTGTTGCACGGCCATCAGGCCCTCTTCAAAATTGATGATCCCGGCAAAGACCATCGCCGTGTACTCACCGAGACTCAAGCCCGCCGTCCCTTCACACGCTTGGACAACGTCCGGCGACTCGGTGCGGAGCAATTCCAAAGCAGCTAGACTGGTAACGAAAAGGGCCGGCTGGCTGTAAATGGTTGAATCGAGGACGTCGGACGGCCCCTCGAAGCAGAGTTTCGCCAGGTCGTAGCCTAAGATGGCAGCGGCGCGGTCGTAAAGCTGTTTCGCAGCGGGCAGCGATTCATGCAGCCCCCGACCCATGCCCACCTTTTGGGCACCTTGCCCCGGAAACAAAAAGGCGATCTTGCCCAATGCAGACTCCTCCCTTGCCAACGCACCCATCTCGCTCCGCGAGATGCGGTTGCGCTCTTTTCGCAATTGCACACGACAGAGACCTCTCGCGGAGCGAGATGAGTACTAAAATTGGTACGCCAGTCGCTACGAATCCATTTTGACGACGTTGCGGCCCATATAGTGGCCGCACTTGGGACAAACCGTGTGCGGCGGAACAGCCGAACTGCATTGCTGGCAATACGTTATGTGCCGAGGCTCTTTTTTGTCGTGATTGGCGCGGCGGCTATTCGTGCGAGCGTTGGAATGTCGGCGTTTTGGAACTGCCATTAGTAAGACTCCCTCATACCCCAGGACGGGCTTCCTGGATGCGTTTCTGGTCGAGGGGAACGTCCCCACGCTCGACCCTAAACCGGGCGACTTCTCTGCCAAGGCGATTCTCTCGCCAAGCAGGGGGAAACAGAACATCGTAAACTTCAAACCCTATCCTGTCAACCGGTGCCAGCGGTAATTTTTGCAAGAGAACTGAGCCGGAGCGCGATATCCATAAGCAGCACCCCCCCCCAGTATGGTGCAACAATTCGCAAACCTGCCTACTGCACAATGCACCGCACGACAAATAACGGTCGTTCTTTCCCCAGGAGAAGGTTTGCGGCATTCTTTCGGCCCATTAAAGTGCAACCGCGTTAGCGGCAGCAGCCATCGAACATCATCGCAGACGATACG
>JANXOJ010000662.1 GCA_025353625.1 Planctomycetota bacterium
GGCGGCTAGCCGCCTACCCCCGAGCCCCAATTGTCGAGCCTTGTTTTCCTGCTTCTTACCGAAATCTCCCCGGTTTCGCACTGCCCATTGCACGCCAATGGTGGGACGGCTATCGCCATAAGGTGGCGAATTCCGCGGCAAGCGTAGACCGCTGGCGCTTGAGGCCGCTGATGGGCCTTGAGACACTGCCGTCAAAGGAGTCGGCGTCGCAGGCCACTTCCCAAGGCACGTCACTTGAGGGCGGCTCGTGTTCCAAGTCGGGATCGGGAGCAAAAGCCAAGTCCGACCACCCATCGCCTTCATCTGGCCACCGCACTTCGAGCATCCCAGCGGATCGACCTCGTAAACCCGCTTTTCTTCCCCGGAGGAGCGAAAGGCTGGACGGCTATCGCCTTATACCCTCCATTTTAGACTCCTCCGGCCTTTTCCGAACAGTGAATCGGGTTTTTCGGCGAGGGAAGCCGCGCAACCTGATGCACCATCCTCGGCAAGCGAGGTAGGGGCTTTAGCCATTCAACTTTGTGCTCCACCGCGATCAACGCGGCGGGGGCCTTTTTTGGCAAATCAAGTTCACTTGCTACTTCATTCCGCTAAACGGTTACCCTGGAATGGATTTTGACATCCGACTTGCCGGGGAATGCTACCTTTCCCCAACGCGAATAGTTTCCGGCGAAATCGACGATTGGAAAATAGGCCGTAGGCAGGGCCAAAGGGGAAGCCCCTCTTTGCAGGAACAATCTACAGGAAAGAGGGGGGGGGCTTCTGATCTCGTTGAGCGAGGTCAGTACGTTGAGTTGAATCCATGCCCCCCGGCATATTATTGTAGAGCTACGCGGCCATTTCCGAACCTGAACCCTGAACCGCTAAACCCTGACCCCTCCCGTGCATCCCATTCGCGCCGGCGGGTTCAATCCGTATCATAATGGGGCTGCGGGCAGACTTTTTCCTTTTGGGTTGCGGAACAGCCCTCTTTCCTGGTGAGACCGAATCATGGCTACTCGATTCGTACGTATTGATTTATCCGAGGAGGCCCGCGATTATCGGCCCATAGCCGTCGAACCGGGGGTGGCAATGCTGGACCGTAGCGGGGCCAATTCCCGCGTTCTGTTCCGCTGGTTGGGGGGCATGGTGGCGGAACCGAAATGGGAAGACGATCTCGTCGGTTTTTTTGTCCGCGACGATAAAGGGGGGCGGCTGGAAGAAGTAATCTGCCAACCGGCATCGGCCCAAGACCTGCAAACGATTCTCAAAGATGACTTGGCCAAGCTCCGCCAGCGACTCGATCAATCGCGCGGCGAGACGCCCACGGAGCGCACCCTTCGCAAGGTTCTGCTCCGCACGTTTCAAGGTCTCGTCGATAACCCGAGCCGTAGCGACCTCGATAGTTTCTTCTTTCGCTATCGCGACATTCTGGGCAATTGGCGGCTGATCTGGTGCTGGGGATTTGAGCGAATCGACAGTGAACCGGCCCCGGCCGTCATTTGTACCGATCCGGAGTGCAACTTACTCTTCGTTCGCCGTCCCGGCAAAAGCCCGCGCTGCCCAAACTGCGAAGGCTTGCTCTCACCGCGGAAGAAGCGAAAAACCGATTGGCGATGGGCCGCCTTGATTGCGCTGTTGCTGTTGCTCTTGTTGGGCGGCGGTGTATGGTGGGCCGTGCGTCCAGCGCGCATCGTTGCCACGCCGGACAAATTCACCGGCCCGGTCGGCACGCACCTCGACTGCCAAGTGACGGAAAAAGGGCTCTTCCGCAAGAAGGATATCACGCACGATGCGGTGGGCGTGACGTTCGATCCGCGCATTGCCACCTTCGATCAACAGACGGGTGCCATCCGGCTTCGCGGCGTCGGCCAGACGAAAATCGAGTTCCAATACGATGGCCGCAAGACCGAAGTCGCCGTGACCGGCACGCCATCGGCCAATCCGGATAAGCTCGTCATGCAGCCGCCAACGGTCGATTTGGCGATTGGTAGCACGGCCCGACTAAAAGTTTTTGGCGAATACAAAGACGGCACGCGCGTCGACCTGACCGACGCAGCCGAATGGACGCCGCTCAACGACGGTAAGATTTTCGCGCGTGGCAGCCTGATTGAAGGACTCGCCGCAGGCAGTTCGACGGTGGCCGTGCGGTATCGCGGCGGCAGCGATGGTCCCTACGTCGATACTTCGGCCACGGTCAACGTAAAAAAGGTCGATTTCCAATCGCTCGATGTGGGCGTCGATCCGGCGACTGTCGGCGTGGGCCTCGCCGGCAAGGTACATATCGACGGCATCGGCGGTGACGGCATCCACTATAGCGTGCTGGAATCGTCGCAGCTCAAGACGGAAGTCAATCCCAGCAGCGTCGCCAGGGTCCAGCGCGACGCGCTTCAGGGCCTCCGCGTCGGCAGCGGCAAGCTGGCGGCGACGTTTGGCAACACGCTGCAAGGCAGCGGCGATTTTGCCGTCGCCCTGCCCAAACCGTTTGGGGCCGAGGTCCATCCCGAATCGCTCGATCTGGCCATCGGAGAAATTGCCGATGTGGCCTACGTCACGCCCGATCGCAGCCCGGTTCGTTTGACTTGCTCGAAAAATGGAATCGTCGAGATCACGCCGACCAACCGCGTGATTGGCCGAACGGTGGGCGAGGCGGAAATCAGCGTATCGCAGTCGGGCAAGACATTGGGCACGGTGCCCGTGACGGTGACCAAGAAGGAGTTCAGCAGCATTTACTTTGAGCCTGGCACGTTGGCGGTGGAAGTGGACGACACGTTGCAGCCGCGCGTTTGTGCCACGATCATGGGCACCGATCCACCGCAGATTGCCGAGATTGCGGCGGATGTCTTGGCGGTGGAAAAGCGTCCCGCACCGCAGTTTGCCGAGTTCGAGCCGCGCGGCTTTGAGGTTCGCGGTGTCTCGCCCACCGATGCGAAGGCCCCGCAGACGCTCGCCGTTGCAATGGGCAGTTTGAAGGCAACGGCCCCGGTGGAAGTCGTCGTGGCTCCATGTCGTCTGGAGATATCTCCCACCGGCCCCATCGATCTGCCGCTGGGCCAGATGCGGCGGCTGCAAGCCACGGCAAACTACAGCGGCGGTCGCCGCGCACAAATTCGCAGCGAGCGGATGAAGTGGCTCGCCCAGGAGAAGTCGGTGCCGGGCTTGGAACTTTATCGAGGCAGCGATGCCTTTGGTGCCGTCGGTGCGACGAAGGCCGGCGGCGGCCCGCTCAATGTCTATGCAAACTATCACGGCCAGGAATCGAACCGCGTGACGTTCCGGAGCGTCGAGGCCGATCCGAACGTCAAGCTGGCCATCGACGTCGATCGCACGCTTCGCATTGCCGGCGAACGCGGGCGTGCCGTGCTGACTGCAAGCGGCAGCGGCGGCGACGTGGAGTTAGTTCCGTCCCTCACGGCCTTCAAGAGTACCGATGCCAAGATACTAAAGATTGACGGCAAGACGGGCCTATTCGGCACGGGGGCCATCGGCACGGCGACCGTCACCGGCAGCCATATTGCAGCCAAAGACCCGGCAAACCTCAAGTTCCGCGTCTGCGATCCGACGAAAGCCCGACTGCTTTTTGAACCGGCCAGCGTGCGCGTTGCGGTCAATCAAAAGGCCCCGTTGCACTTGTTCCTGGAAGCAACCGATAGCGGCAAGACGGAGCGCGCCGAGTTGCTCGGGCAAGGGGTCGGCTACTCGGTGGGCCAGCCGCAAGCCGTGCGATTCTTGCCGCCGATCCTCACCGGGTTAAGCCCCGCGCCGCCGTTCGATGTGAGCGGCTCGATCCCCGTCCTTCGCCCGGCGATGGCCAAGGTGGAAGTCGTCGATGCCGAATCAAAATCGCTCCGCGTGACACCCTCAGCCGCTTCACCGATAGCCGTCGGGCAGATTGTTTCGCTGAAAGTCGAACAGCAAGTGGGAGACTCCGACGCATGGCAAGAAGTCAGGCCCGACGCCGTCAACTGGACCGTACCGTCGCAAGTTCTCTGGACATCGCCGACCGAGAACCTTCGTCCGTCGCTGACGCTTCCACCCGACTTCAAAGGCGAGGTGAAGCTCGAAGCCTCAGTCGGCGGCAGTTCGGCTTCCGTCGCGTTCACCGGTAAGGAAAGCGGCCCCGACGCCACCGATCCAACTGCGCGGCTGGTACTCGATCGCGAGCCGACGGGTCGTTTCGTGCCGGTCGGCCAGGGCCAGCGTTATGCCGTACTGGTTGAGAAGGAGGGCCGCAGCGAGCCGGCGGCGAACGTTCGATGGCCGGAGAATTTCGAGAATGAGTACGTCAAATGGGAAGCCCCCGTCCTAACGGCGAAGAAGGAAGACTATACGCAGTTCCTTCGCGCGGAAGCTGGTGGCCGCACGGTCCTTTGGCACGCGACGACCTACCGGCCCGGCGACTTTGCGCCCAGCGATGGCTCGCCGCCGCAGATCAAGGGCGACATTCCCGATTCGGTGAAGATCGTCAGCAATCAGGGGCCGCTCGTGCGTTTCCCCGTGGGAGCCACGTTCACCGACTTCCGCGTCGAGGCGCATTACCCCGACGGCTTCACGCGGCTCGTCACCAAGAAGGCTCGTCTCACCGCGCCCGAGCCGCCATCGAGTGCCTTGCTCTCCGCCGAGCGCGGGCATCTCGTCGGCGTCCGTCCGGGAGCAACCGCCGTAAGTGCGGAGTTCGACACCGTGAAATCGGTCGTCCCGCTCAAGGCCGAAGTTTTGGGCGAAGTCGATGTCGATAAGCTCGTCATTCAACCCAGCCCCATCGCCATTCGGCCCGGCGAGTCGTTCCCGCTGCAAGTCATCGGCGAGAAGAACGGCAAAGTTGTCGGCGATATTACCGGCCTGGGCGACCTCGTTTGGAAGTCGAGTGCTCCCGACGTGGCCGGCGTGGGCGGTACGTCGGTCAATGGGCTGAAACTTGGTCGGAGCGAAATTGCCGTCGAGCGGAAGGGGCTCAAGTCGGCACCTGCCGAAGTGAACGTCGCTGCCACCGTCGATGGCCCGCTCCGCGTCGATCCCAAGCATATCGTGATGCACGAGGGCGAAAGCCTGCCGTTTGGCCAAGGTGGAATACAAGTCTATCGCGGCGATATGGACGTTAGTAGCGCGGCAACCGCAGTGCCGGAAAGCCCGGGAGTCGTCCGCTTCGACCCGCAAACGCATACCCTCGCGGCGGAAAACTCCGGTCGCGTTCCGCTGGGCATTGTCGTCGGAGATAAGGTCGTGCGCGTCGATGTAGAAGTTGTCGGTCGAGCCGTTGAAGCAGATGGGACGCTGGTCATCGAACCCGTCAGCACGATCCTCGCTCCAGGGCAGGCCAAGCGAATGAACGTCTATCTGCTCACCAAGGACGGCGAGCGGATCGATCGTACCGGTTCGGCCCTCATCCGGGTTCTCGATCCGGAAAAGAAGACGGCCAGCGACATCGCCACCGTCGATGATCTGCGCCGCGTCTGTGCCCTCAAGCCGGGCAAGGCGATTGTTGGCGCGGCGGTGGGCAATCTCAGGTCGGCAGCCGTTTCTTTGGAGGTCAAAGACGAGGAGATTACCGCCGTCAGCGTCGAGCCGGCCAAGGTGAGCATGTCGGTCGGCGACCACGCCTTCATCACCATCTTCGGACGCGCCAAGACGGTCGGCGACGAAGAGATGTTCCCCCAGGCCGATCTCAAGGTCGCGCCGCGGAAGTCCGACACCGTTGAGATTCTCGGCGGCAACGATGTTCATGCCAAGACGCAGGGAGACGATACCATCGATATCGCTTGGCGCGACAAGGTGAAGCAGCAAGTTCCGGTGAACGTCAACAACGCCGCGCTCACCGATTTGCAAATCGGCCCGAATCCGAAAACGATTGGATCGACGCAGGCGATTACCTATGAAGTCAGTGCCGCGCGCGGCGGCAATCGCGTAATTCTTACGGAGGCTAACGGCGTCACCTTGAGCGTTACCGATCCCAACGTCGCCCAAGTCCTCAATGGCACGACCGTCGGAGCAAAAGCCCCCGGCTCGACCAAGGTCATTGCGGAAGTTGGCGGTCAGAAGGCCGAGGCCACGTTGGATGTCGTCGAGGGGACGAGCGAAGCCTTGGCGGCAACGGACCCCTTTGTCATCCGCGACGGAACGATTTACCGCGAAGGGGGCGGAACGATGGCCGTTGGTGCCGGTGATGTGACCGTTGCTCCTGCCGGAAAGGTCGTCGGTCTGGCTTTCAAGCCCGACATCTACATGGCCGGCGTGCAGGCATTGCCGGAAACGGCCAAGGTTCTCCGCCAGTATGAGAACGGCGGTTTCGACGACGTGACGAACGATCCGAACTTGAAGATCACCGAGCCGAACGCGGCCTTCGCCAAGATGGAAAAGGGAACCGAAGGGCTAAAAATCAGTCCGACCGCTCCCGGCGTCACCTCGGTCGCGGCCGAGTACGACGGCATGAAAGCCGCCATGCGAATCGAGATCAACGCCGAAACGGCCGCCAATGTCACCGGCCAACTCGTCGTCAACCCCACGGCCCTCACGCTCTGGGCGGGCGAGACGCAAGAGATTGGCAACGTAACCATCGATCCCGGCGGAGGCCAGGCCCCTGTTCCGG
>JANXOJ010000717.1 GCA_025353625.1 Planctomycetota bacterium
GCTTGGAAGGCTACCGCTCTACCATTGAGCTACACCCGCAATGGGTACGCGACGAAAAGCAAATGCCGCATGTCAGGAAGACTCGGCCTCCATCGCGATTTGCACTGCTTCGCCATTCGTATTTCGTCATGAACTCCTAAAAATGGGGGGTGAAGGATTCGAACCTTCGAAGGCATTGCCATCAGATTTACAGTCTGACCCCTTTGGCCACTCGGGAAACCCCCCGGCTACAAATTCTCTTAATCCAGCTGGGGCATTATCCCTAACGAGCTAGCGGAGGGAATTGAACCCACAACCTATGGTTTACAAAACCATTGCTCTGCCAATTGAGCTACGCTAGCCAGTCGAGCCGACACGCGAATCCATCATTGTAACGATGTACGCGGACGATGCAAGGCGGTTATCAAAAGAAAAATTTCCCTTCTGACCACAATGCACAATATTTAGGACACCAATTCCGAGAGCCCTCGATTAAAATTCAATGCACCCCCCGTGCGGGCGGCGTCCAACGGCGGAAAACCGCTGGAATTCTGACTGAAATCTACCTCCTCCCTCCGCGCGATCTCGCATTCTCTAAAACTACAGAGGTTCTACGCACCTTGCCACCGCAATAGGATGCCCTATGCAGCAGCCACCCATCGTGATGGGTTGGCGTCGGCTCCGATTGCTCGACGCACTTTCGCCCATTCGAGTGCCGTGAATGTATCTCTATTTCAACCGGTGGAAGTCCCGCTTGGGAAGGATCGCTGACCCAGAAATAATCGAGGCGACGGGGGTGCCGTCGATCGAAAGGGCCACTGGTGGCCCCCCGCGAGGATACGGGGCGGTAACGCACGTAAACGTTCGATGAGGCCGCGAAACTTGTAATCTGGAATCCGACCCGACAAATGGACGGGCAAGGCCAGTATTGCAAAAGAAGTCGGCGACGTCCGGAGGGAAAAGAAGATTTGAAAGACAAAAGGTGTTCGGAACCAATTCCCTATCGATGCCACCTCCGACGCCACGACGAATCGCGAATCATTGCGGCTTCGACGCCGGTCGAGCACATCACCCACAGCCAACATGAAGGCGTGTGGTGTTTCGACGATCGAATGTTCTGCCCAAGGATGCCGGCGTTGGATGTCGTGCGGGTTGATTGGAGTCTGGGCTTGAGAGTTCTCGGCAACCGGGAAATGAACTTCAGGTTGATCGACGCCCTCAAAACCCAGCTAGCGAAGAAATATCACGGTGACGAGTGTGAAGATGGGCAGCAGGATCGCTACGCTGTAGGCGATGTAACCAAAAAATGTCAGCATGGCAACGCCGGATTGTTCGGCAATCGCTTTCACCATAAAATTGGGGCCATTACCGATATACGTCATGGCGCCCATGAAGACCGATCCCAGACTGACGGCGGCAAGCAGCTTCTCTTGAACGCCGGCAATCGCAGGCTGGCCGCCAAGCGATCGAGCCGTCTCGAAATAGACGGCATAAGTCGGAGCGTTGTCGAGCACGGACGAGAGACTACCGCTGGCCCAGAAAAAATGGGCCGACGTGGCTAGCCCCAACGATGCTCCCTCGACATGCAGAATCTCCAGCGGCGACTGCATGCAGATGAAGATCCCCAGGAACAGCACGGCCACTTCAAGGATCGCGGCGTAGTTGAAGCCATTATCGCGCCGAACGCTAACCCCGTTCCAGAGCGAGACCAAAACCAGACCGCACTGAACGACCTCGCGGAGATAGACCCAGGGATGCCAGTTCGTTCCCAGAAACGGCTTTCCAGGGTCCAGCAACGCGACCGACGCAATCACTCCGACGAGCAGCGGCACGTTGGGCCACAATCCACGAAATCGCATCGGCCGCACGTTGCTTTCGTCGCACTGAATATCGCGAACGGCTTCTTTCGGATAGTACCAGAAATGGTCCCAGACAAAGTAAATCGTCAAGAGCAAGCCATTCACCAATAGCCAGGCGGGCCAAAGCTTGAGCGTCCATAAGAACGGCACTCCGAAGAGATAGCCGAGAAACAGAGGTGGATCTCCCAGGGGCAGCAGACAGCCTCCGCAATTACAGACCACGAAAATGAAAATCACCACCGTATGCTTGACGTGTTTCCGCTCGCTGTTGGTTTCCAACAGCGGTCGTATCAGAAGCATCGACGCCCCCGTCGTGCCGATCAAGCTGGCCAGCACCGCACCAATGCCCAGGAATGCCGTATTCGTAAGTGAATGTGCCGGCAGATCGCCTTCGATGCGGATTCCACCGGTAATCGTGTAGAGACTGAATAGCAAGACAATGAAGGGCAAGTACTCATTCACGATGGCATTGCATAAGACAGTGGTCATCAAATCCCAGTTTGGCCCTCCCGCCGCCGGCAGCGACAGATACTCGACCGGCCAATGGCCGAGAACGCTTTGATGATGAAAGAGTAAGTAATAGGCCAGCGTTGACAGACTCAATCCACCGGCGACATAAAGCTTGTGTAGGTTGCTGTCCCACCAATGCGAAAGACCTGGGGTGAGCGGCAGAATCGCGATTGCGACCAATAACCCGGCGAAGGGCAGGACCATCCACAACGGCGGACAATCGCGCCCCTCCTTGCTAGCCAAGGGTTCATGCGGCCTTGCCCCCGTCGCCCCTTCCTTAGCCGATCCAAGTGCGTCCTGCTGTTGGGCTGCTATCCGTGCCGTGGCCCTTTGCGGTCTGCCGGCGATCGCAGCCGCCAGGTAAGCCACAAGAATCACAATCAACACAAATACCGTACGATTATTTGAATCGGTCTCCACGGTCACATTGCTTCCTTGTCTTCCAGGTCGATAACGTGGGGTGGGTTTGCCAGTCGCGCGATCGTCGTTCGTGAAATATGACGCCGGGGCCGCCTGCTCAGTCTTCCGTAGGAATGCTTGGTCGCGTCCCCTCGACATCTTTGTCGGGTGGATTGACCGCGCTTACGACGATACCCATACTTCGGAGCTTCGCTCGAACCGTGGCACGGCTCAATCCGAGGATTTCCGCCGCTGCTGCTGAAGTTCATCGACTACATGACGAATGCGACCGGTCACCAATTGCACCTGTTCTTGGACCCGCTCAATATTCCCCGAGGCCTGCAATTCAATGCAGCCGAGTTCCTCCTGCATCTGGCTGTCGGCCCCATCGAGGGAAATACTGATTTCTGATATCGACGAGCCGAGTTGGGAGGCATTGTGAAAGCTCAACAGGATTCCTCCGATCCTACCGACCAGGAGAATGCCCAGAAATACCAATGCGATCAGCGTGATAAAGCGATAAAGCGGCTCTGGCGGTCAGACGCCGCGCTTGCGAGCCGTTCATTGACGGCCCGGAGCTCGATACACGGTCTTGAAACCCCCAACAACTGGGCATTGGAAGCGGTTAGGCTTACTGCCGAATCTGCCCTGTGGGAAGCGTCCATCCTCTCCTTCCTTTTGGCGGAAAACTCCGTGATCCGATCGCGCACAATGCGCGACAGTTGTTGTTCCTCGACGGTAAAGGAAGTTTCCTCGGCCACTCTCAGGTGACTTTCAAATTGCCGTTCCAAATTGGAGATCGCCTTCGACGTCTCGTCGACGCAGGCGGGGTCCGCTGCCAACGTAATTGCGAGAATTCTCCAGACAGCGTCCGACAGGGCGTTTGCGGCCTGGATCGTGATTACATTCTCGGCCACGACGCGTGCATGGAACTGCTCCATCCGGTACATCGATATCACGACTGCTCCACTAAAGGCCAGCCAAAATACGACCACCAACAGGGTTGGTGCAATGATCTTGTTCCACATGACGGATGGGCCTGCGACGAAAGACGTGAACCCGGAACTTCTCAATAGTTTCTACTCGAATTCATGCCTCGGCGAAAGCAGGACGGCAATCTCCACGGCAATTTGCGTGCCTTTAGTGCACGATTTGAAGATTTTCTCAGTCTGAAAGTGTCCCAAATCCGTAACTCTTATGCCTGCATGCCAGAACAGGGTGTCGGCTCACACAAAACCATGAAGAGAGATCCCCAAATTCCGGTACCGCGCGTCGGGTGTTCGAGCCACTTCTCGTCCAGAATTGTGAGCAATAACTTTCCACCTTGGAAATAACTGTCCACTGACCCGAGGAATTCACCTCTTTCCATCAATCGTCGCCACGCGGCTTCTTTCGCTCGAAGGCGGCTGAGGTTGAGGTGGTGCCGTACTCGAAGAATGGCCACCTTCTCCTGGGCGGTATCGTGCGTTCGCGGTTTACGGGACATTGCCTTCTCCTTGCGCTATACTAACGCCAGCACAGATAAATTCCGATTCGAGGAAAGGCAAAACAAATGTTCGCGCATTAAAAAGGAATAACACGCGAAACATTGTTCCGGGAATTGCGATGGAGAGCGAAGGTATTTACCCGCCCAACCACGAGGGCATTTCTCCAGCCGGCGGCAGTTTCACCGTCCAGGCGCGGGCAATCTGCGGCAGGGCTAGGATTTCGGCCAAGGCTTCGGCGGGCGGTGCGGAGTCGAGAGAGAGGATGCCGACGGCCTCACCGCCCGGCTTTTCGGCATGGCGGCCGACGGCCATTTGGGCGATGTTCACACGATGGCGGCCAAAGATGGTGCCGACGCCGCCGATCACGCCCGGCATGTCGCGGTGGAAGAAGAGCATCATCGTGCCGTCGAGGAAGCTTTCCAAGCGGCAGCCGTTCTTTTGCACGAGTCGCGGCATACTGTTGCCGAAAAGCGTTCCGGCGGCCGAATCGGTCTTGCCTTCGGCGATCAGTTCGGCCGTAATGAGCGAACTGAAATCGCCGATGTCGGTCGAACGCTGCTCGACCAGCTCGATGCCCCGTTCGCGGAGCAAGACCTCGGCGTTGACGATGTTCACGCCTTGCACGGCATGTTCCAGCAACCCGGCGGCAAAGGCCTGCGAGAGCAAGCGGGTGTCCTTCTTTGCCACTTCGCCCTTGTAGCTCATGCGGCACATTGTCGGCGAGCGGACATCGCCCTGAGCCAACAGCAAGCCGAGTCGATAGGCGACGTTCAAATAGCCGCGCAGGCTCTCCAGCGTCTTGGGGTCGAGCGGCGACATATTCACCGACTGCTTGATGGCCCCGGTCGTGAAGAAGTCGATCAGCAATTCGGCCGCTTCCACCGCCACGTTTGTTTGGGCCTCTTCCGTGCTGGCGCCGAGGTGCGGCGTACAGAGCACATTCGCCATTCCGAACAAGGGGCTGTTCGTGCAAGGCTCTTCGCCGTAGACATCCAAGGCGACGCCGCCCAAGTGCCCGCTCTTGAGGCCCTCGACCAGGGCCGCTTCGTCGTAAATTCCGCCGCGCGCGCAGTTAATCAGCCGCGCCCCCTTTTTCATCATGGCCACTTCCTTGGTGCCGATGAGGTTCTTGGTCTGCTCGTTGAGCGGCGTATGGACGGTGAGGATATCGATCAGCGGCAGCAATTCGTGCGGCGAGCCGACCATTTGGATGCCCAACTCCTTGGCGCGGGTTGCCGAGAGGAAGGGGTCGTAACCGAGAACGGTCATTTCCATGGCGACGGCTCGCGTGGCGACGGCTTGGCCGATCCGCCCCAGGCCGACGATGCCGAGCGTCTTGCCGGCCAACTGCGTCCCCATGAATAGCTTGCGGTCCCAGCGGCCTTCCTTGAGGCTTTGATGAGCGGGGGCGATGTTCCGCACGAGGCCATACATGAGGGCCAAGGTCTGTTCGGCGGTCGAGATGGTGTTGCCGCTGGGCGTGTTCATCACCACAATCCCCTGGCGAGTGGCCGCGTCGCAATCGATGTTATCGACGCCGACGCCCGCTCGGGCGATGGCCTTCATGCGATGATTGCCTGCCAGCGATTCGGCAGTGATTTTTACGCCACTACGGCAGATGGCCCCATCGAACTCGTTGAGGGCCGACTTGAGGGCGTCGCCCTTGAGCTTGAGGCGAACTTCGACCTCGATATTGGCGGCCGACCGCAGGAGGTTCAAGCCATCTTCCGAAAGCTCATCCAAAACTAAGATTTTTGCCATGATTTAATTGCTCTTGTGCATGGGGATCATCAAGTGAGAATCCAGTATTTTAGACGATTTTGGAAGACGTGATAACCCTGGGGGGAGGGGTTTTTGGTACTTACCCCCCGACACCACGTGTTGGGAGTCAGATGTCAATTTTTTGGCTCCTAAGCCAAATTTGTGGGTAAAAACCGATAGGAATGGCTAGGTTTTCGAGCGACATTGAAGAGGATTTTAGGCATGGCAGGGCAACGGAATACGCTCAAGGGTAAAGGGCAGCCGTGGAGGCACAAGCCCAGGAGAACTGCAAAGTTGTTTTTCCA
>JANXOJ010000719.1 GCA_025353625.1 Planctomycetota bacterium
GGATCTTCCGCGTCTTGCAGCGATGGCGAGCGAACTGCAAGAGAAGCTGCGGAACCGGAAGGTCTCGTAGTTGTCGCACCGCAACGACGCCGTCGCGGCCCACTCGCTGGGCGGCTTGGGCCTCACCGCGCACTTCACGCACAACGGCCCGGCCTAGACGTATTTGTCCGGCCGTGAGAGGAAATGGCGTCGGGTCTCAATTCTGTTTCGAAGTCGCTTGACTTCCGCTAGTCCGATGGGATGCCAAGATGACTTCACGTCGCTGGTCGGTATGTGCCTACCATACGCTCATCCCATCGGCGGCATAAGTGCCGTTTTTGGGTTCATCCGCCTCAAGAATGCGCTGGGTTCCGCCGCAGACCCCGGCATTTGGTATGGAACTTCAGTTGGGCAAATGATTGTGGAACTTCGGATCTGGAATAAAGGAATCTCCAGTCGGTCGGATGAACTCTAGATTTCTCTCTTCAGTTCTCCTTCTTGGCCACCCCGTGGCGGAGGTCGCCACGTTCGGATAGGATGTAATCTTAACTTCCCAAATTTCCTGGGTGTCGCCATGGTGCTATCCGGCCACGAGATTCGTCGGCAATTGAACGCAAACATCGTCATCGATCCGTTCGATGAAACGAAGCTTAATCCCAATAGCTACAACCTCACGCTTCACGATGAATTGCTGATTTACGAAGAGGTTGTCCTCGACATGCGTCGGTCGAACCGCGTCCGCCGCATGGCCATTCCCGAAGAGGGGCTCGTACTCCAGCCGCATCAACTTTACCTCGGGCGAACCGTCGAGCGAACGGAAACACACAATTACGTGCCGATGATCGAAGGTCGCTCGTCGATTGGGCGATTGGGCCTGTTCGTGCATGTTACGGCCGGTTTTGGCGATGTCGGATTCTGCGGCTTTTGGACGTTGGAAATGTTCGCCGTTCAGCCCGTGCGGATTTATGCCGGCGTATCGATCTGCCAAATCTTCTACCACGACATCAGCGGCACCTATACCGAGTATGCCAGCGACAAGTACCAAAACAACAACGACATCCAGCCCAGCATGTTGTTCAAGGAACTATCTCCCAACGGCAATGACCCGCAAAAGACACTCTCGTTTGGCTTGGGGGGCCAGTAAAACAATGGAGCGTTAACGGTTAAGGACGGCGAACCAATTGACTGGAACAAGCTGACTTTTTTGGGACCATTGATCCTGGCACATTTGGTCATTTTCCCCTGTCCCTTGCTCATTCAGGGCAAAAGTGCTAGATTTCATGGTGCGGTCCCTCACCGGAGCGTGGATTCTGCGGGCGTGGCGAAATTGGCAGACGCGTCAGACTTAGGATCTGATTCCGCAAGGAGTGGAGGTTCAAGTCCTCTCGCCCGTACTTGATGTAAAGCCTTTCGTAGCGATGGGTTACGTAAGGCTTTTATCGCTTACCCCTCTGACGAGCTAGCTTATGGCGATCCAGGTCGTTTGTACCGGCTGCAAAAAGAGCTTTAAGGTGGACGACAAGCACGCCGGCAAAACCGGAGCCTGTCCAAGCTGTAAAGCACCGATTAAGGTGCCGCTAAAGTCCGAAGAGGTCAAAGTCCATGCCCCGGACGAGTTCTCCGGCGGTGGCAAGGGCGTTACCGGCAAGCTGCTGTTGAAGCCGATTGCCCGACAGCAGACGCGGATTAAGCCGCTCGCGGCGGCGGCGATCGGGGGAGCTGTCGTGGCGGCGATTGTGGCGGCGTTTGTGCTGCGCGGCGCAATCTCGCAGGCCAATACGACCGGTTACATTCTTCGTGTTGTCGGGCTCCTGCTGGTCACTCCGCCGTTGGTCATTGCGGCCTACACTTTTCTTCGCGACGATGAACTGGAGCCGCATCGCGGGCGGCTGCTTTTTCTGCGCGCCGGAATCTGCTCGCTGGTCTATATGATTCTGTGGGCCGTCTTTGGCTATCTCAAGGTAACCGTTTTTCCAATCGATATTTGGCAGTGGTTGGTGGTTGCCCCACCGCTTTTGGGCGTGGGCATGCTGGCCGGCTGGCTCTCGTTCGATCTGGAGCCAACCAACGGTTTCTTTCACTATGCGTTCTACGGCGTGGTCACGATGGTATTAGGCTGGATCGCCGGGCTAGGCTGGCCGTGGTGATTAGTTTTCTGCAACGCATAGAGGCTGTGAATAAATTGACGACAACTTCGTCGCGGATCAAATTACGCACTCGATTGTAGGGTGGTGTTTAATGCAGCGAAGACCCACCAGAATCTTACTCCCCTCACCTCCCTGCCCTTCTCCCGCTTAAGGGGAGAGGGGAGATGCTCATGTCAACCATTCTCGATATTCCTGAAGTGGTCGCGTTGGATGCGCGGCGGTCGCTCCTCCGCATCCCGCCGGAGATCGACGTTCCGCTGACGCGCCGCGTCAAGCAAATCATCGACACGGCCGATTTCCGCCGTCTGGCTCGCATCAGCCAACTGGGATTGGTATCGCTCGTTTATCCGGCGGCCCACCATACGCGATTCGAGCATAGTCTGGGCGTATTTCGACTTGCACTGCTCTACCTTCGGCGGCTTGCTCACGACGAGCGGTTTCAATCGGCAATCGGCGCGGAGAACGCCGAGGTCTTTCTGGCTGCGGCTCTCCTCCACGACTTGGGCCACTGGCCGTTTTGTCACCCGATTGAAGACATTGAGCTGCCCGGCGTCCCCAGCCATGAGTTGTTTGCGAACAGCTTTTTGTTGGAGGGTGAGATTGGCGACGTATTGCGTCACGATTGGAACGTGCAACCGCGCGATGTGGTGGCCCTGTTGAGCGAGAAGCCGCGCAACGCCGCATCGCGAATTCTTTCCAGCATGCTTTCCGGCCCCATCGATATCGACAAGATGGATTACCTCGTTCGCGATAGCCTGCACGCGGGCGTGCCCTATGGACGGCACTTTGACCAACAACGTCTGCTGGGGAGCCTTTGTTTGAATCGGGCCGGCGACGGGCTGGCCATCAGCGACAAAGGCCGAACCGCCGCCGAGTTGATGGTCTTCGCGCGTTATGTGATGTTCAGCGAAGTCTACTGGCATCACGGTGTTCGCGCGGCGACAGCCATGTTCCAACGGGCATTTTACCTCCTGCACGGCCAACTCGAACTCGACACTTTGTTTCGGATGTCGGAGCATGAATTCGTGGCCGAATTGCAGCGTGTGGCCGCAGCGAGTCCCGCAGCCGATCTTTTGCGAGGGCTGTTCGGAGCCACGCGAAGGCTTTACAAACGGCTGGCACAATATGGATATGCCGAAGAACGCGAGTTATATGAGCGGCTGGCTCGCCAGCCCTATCCCTGGCTGGCGGCATGCAGCGAGCAGTTTGCCCAGTTGGTCAGTTCTACTTTGGGCCGCATTGTAGCTCCGCACGAAATACTTTTCGATGCCCCTCCCGTTTCGCGGGAAGTACAGATTTCCATTGAGGTCCATTTCCCCAAGGAAAACAATTGGCGGCAATTTGCCGACGTGTCGCCGGTGATTCGCGCTCTGGCGACCGAACATTTCGACGATTACGTGAAACGCGTCCGCATCTACGCCCACCCGCGACTCGTAGCCGACCTCCGCCAAATACCAAACCTGCCGCATTTGCTGGAACAGGCCAT
>JANXOJ010000003.1 GCA_025353625.1 Planctomycetota bacterium
GTGATACCTTGAAAGACGCGCACGATCTCGGCAGTATCTTCGCAGCGAATGCGGATAGGATTCATGGCTTCACCGGCGTCGTTGACGGCCGCCAGCACAATCGTTTCGCGATGCAGATCAATTCCAACGTGCCACATGAGATAGGTCTCCTTGTTTGGTGGACTGAGAAAGGGTTGTTCACCACAAACTTAGTTCACCGGCAAGGGGCCTTGACACGACGACGGTTATGGGTGACACCTTTGATTCCCCGAAAAACGATTGGGAGAACAAGTGGGTACGCGTGCCATAGCCTTGTCGATAGTTTGAAGTCTGCGCACAAAATGAAGGAAGACTGATACAACAGGAAAAGCCATGAGCGGTATACACGGAATAAGGGCGATCTGGGGATGCTTGGTCCTTACGCAACTTTTTGGATGTCATTCAGACGACGTAGCCAGATTTGGCCGCGATAACCTTACATTTCCGCGCAAGTTTTCGATACCTAGCCCGGCGCAACAAAACAAGTATTTAGAAGGGTGGCCAAATGCGGCCGTAGCACAATTTTTCGGACACCCATTTCGTGACGCTGTGCAATTCGCCCATGCCACAAACGGTTCCATGCCAAGGCCGTTATTGGTGCGTGAAGGGAATTCATGCGCTGTAGTTGCATGGGACAACGTCGGCTTCTTTCTCGACCGAGTTGAAACTGCCGACCAATGTGCGAAGATCATTGGCCTGTTACACACGGACAATACAGATTTGGATTGGCACCAAACGTTCGTCACAGGACGCCAAATCCAAGCGCTCTTAACCGCGATAGACGCTGACCGCCGTAGACTGCCGTTGAAAGTACTTTATCGCGACCTCGACGAAAGCCAACTGACTGGAGAATGCATGCCAAAGGACGGAGCTTGGGCTGTTGCATTTGCTATGATCGAGGATGCCGTCGTGGTTGAATACAAGTATTTGATTAATGCCGAAAATCGGATTGCACGGCTGCGCCGCGTGCTCGTCGAGGGGCCGCCATCTCCCTATACGCAGAATGGCCCTCTCACACCGCTTGAGTTTCCAAAAGAGCATCGTTGGCGGGCGTTTCAATTTAACGAATGCACGCGATTCTTACATACTGCTGTTCATCTTGCGGAATGTCGCGCCAATTTGGTGAATTCTGGTACCGATGGTAAAATCGCAGCAGCCAAGTTGATCGCAGTTGCAATGGGGCCAGCGGCAGTTGACGCGGTTCCCGACTTGATTGCCTCGCTACGTGTCAAAGATCCGGCAGTTGTATCGGCTGCGAAGGATGCGATATGTAGCGTAGGCATTGCCGCGATTCCCGTGCTTCGCAAGGCATGCAAAGAACGGACGGACCCGGCTTGTAGTGACGTCGTTGCCTTGTTGCAGGAGATACGGCCGCGTCCGACCGACCCGCTCGATCAATTGCGAACAGCGGCTAACGATATTGACCCAAGGATTCGAGATGCGGCTACTGCCTTGTTAAGGCAGTTGGACAATTAAGGTGGCAAGGATTTTTCCCGGCGGTGGGGACGGAAAAGGTGACACGACGACGGTTATGGGTGACACCTTTGATTCTCCCCGCCATTTACCCAAACTGCCATTGCCACGACTTTGCCTCGTGCGGTATCGTTACTTGGGATCCGATACATATATCCCTTTCACGAAACTACGCTCGGCACGATGAATCCTTTCAGCGCATGGCCCGTGGTGGCCGCGACATTCCTGGCCCTTGGAACCGCCTACTTGCTCCTCGGCAAGAGCCGGCCCGAGGCTGAATCGGCCGCCCGCTTCGTCTCGATCGATGGGCTGCGCGGCTACTTGGCCTTCGGCGTCTTCCTGCATCATGCGGCCGTTTGGTACGTTTATCTCCGCACCGACCGTTGGGCCGTGCCGCCGTCAAAGCTCTACGCGCAGCTCGGGCAAAGCAGTGTGATGCTTTTCTTCATGATTACGGGCTTTCTCTTTTGGACCAAACTGCTCGATTCCCGAACGCGGCCGATAAGCTGGTCCAAGCTCTATCTCTCGCGGATATTACGGCTCGGCCCGCTCTATGCGTTTGCTACGGCGTGCCTCGTGCTAGCATCGCTCTATGCATCCGGCTTCAAGCTGCATGAACCGCTTTCGGCTCTGATGCAGCATACGTCGCAGTGGCTTGCATTCACCTTGCTGGGAACCCCCGACATCAACCGCTTCACCGAAACGGGCCAACTATTGGGCGTCGGCTGGTCGCTACGTTACGAATGGCTCTTCTATGCGTTTCTGCCAGCAGGGGCGATGCTGCTCAAAGTAGCAGGCACACTCCGTGTGCGGTTCGCTCCGCACTCACCCCGCGCCGCTGTTGAAAGAGGGGCCGCAACCCCGTCGCCGGCTGAGGGCATTGGAATTCTGGCAGGCATCGGCGGCGTCGCGGCGACCACAACGATTGCCGCCTTGATTCCCGGTCTCGATCGAATGATGCTGCTGGCCTTTGGCGGTGGGATGCTTGCCGCACACGTCGTGCGCGTCGAAGCCGTTCGCCGGCGGTTCGTGGGTAGGTTCTGGAGCCTCGTCGTTGCCGCCGCGATCGCGGCCATCGTCGGCTTTTACCCATCGGCCTATAGCCTGCCGGTGATTGCCCTGCTGACGCTCACATTCACGATCATCGCCTGCGGGAACACGATGTTCGGCGTCCTGCATTGGAGGGTGTCAAGAATTTTGGGCGAGATCACCTACAGCATTTACTTGCTGCACAACTTCGTACTGTTCATTGCCTTTCGCGTCGTATTAGGCCACTCCGCCGCAACACTCTCGCCGACATTCTATTGGCTGGTGGTCTGCGGCCTAGTACCCGTTCTGGTCGTCGTTTGTCGTACGACATTTCGTACGATCGAGGCCCCCGCCATGTCCCTCACACCGCGCGTGCATGCGTGGCTTGCAACGCGGTTGATGTTCAGTCCTCCCATCCGCGTTCTACGCGACATCCGCAGATGAAATCCTGGCTCCTTTGATTCATTTACCGAACCATAGAAGCGGAAAGGCGGTAGCCTTCCGGTTTCGCCTGCGGTGTCGCATCCGTCGTCTCCCGCGTCACCGCACCAGTGCCGACACCGGATGGCTTGCGCCATTCCGCTTTAATGGAGCAATGGAAGCGGAAAGGTGCAAGGCTTCCGGTGTTGCAAACTGCGCAGAGTGTGACGCAAAATAGCGCACATTGCGGACACTTCGGTCAGAGCGATTAGTACCCTGCCAACTGGGGGTGTCATCCGTACTGCCGCCGCGTTTTTGATGCAGAAGGTGCGGCCTTATCCTGCCACCGATTCACGAGCTTTTCCAACTCCACCTCCAGCCACTGGCTGAAAGCCAGGTAAGGGACCGCGCCGACGCGAAGGGGCACGTCCCAGTGCTCGTGGGCTGGAACTTCTGAAGGAGGGGGTGTTTGTGGCTCGGTTTTCATGATTTTGCCTTTCACTGCATCTAATACGTAAGACACACGGGGTCTGTTTCAGTTCGCGAGCATTTTTTGTTCCAATTCTTTTTTTGGCGTTCCTTTGCGACTTTGATCTTGCCCTAATTCCCGCCGTTGGCCTATAATCCGGCCACCTATTGCCAGCGGCGGAATCGGCGAACTCGTTTTATCGCGTAGAACCCAATGGACTGGATGTTCGTATATTCACCAGGGATGCAAAATGGACGAAAGTTGTGGTGAAATGGAAACTCACCGTCGCCCAAACGCAACGTGCTCGATGGAAGCCTAGCCGCACAGGCGGTACAATACGGGATAGAGTCTTTTTCGATAGGATTCGAGCGTTTGCGATTTCCCTGAATCCGCCCGCACCCTTGGCCGATGACAGCAGAACAGAGTTGAAGAGGCTGCAAACGGCGATGTGAAAACAGAGCCGTGCAGAATCGAAGAACCGCTCGTTGCGTCACGGCAGATGGTGCGTGCGGCACTATTGGAAATAAAAGCTAGAATTGAAGGAGAAGTAGGATGCACATTTACGGCCCCGCACATCTACATGGCCCTCAAGCAGTCGGCGCACCGCACAGCACGCGATCCGCCCGACCGACCTCCCAGGTGGGATCATCGCCCATTAAGGACGAAGTCAACATTTCCGATGCCGCTCGGCTTATCGAGCAAGTGAAGCAGGCCCCGGACATCCGCCAGGACCGCGTCCAGGCCATCCGTGCGCAGATTGCTTCCGGCACCTACGAGACTTCCGATAAGCTCAGCAAGGCCGTCAGCGGGTTGCTGGATGAGATTGGGTAGCGTTCGCGATCTGCATCGGTCGCAACGCGGCGTTTCATCTTGGGGCAAGCGCATCGTAATCGCCAGCGGCCCGAAGAGCTTTGCCGCTAGGCATATCCGTGCATCTCCTACACACGTTCGCCACTGTGTGCCGGGGTGCCGTTTGCCGGGGTGCCGTTTGCCGGGTTGCCGTGTGCCGGGTTACCGATCGGGGCGCAACTCCGCGTGTCGGTCGCCGGATTGAGGCACTCAAGCGGTATCTGGCCGTTGAGAACCGGCACGTCAACCGTGCAAGAGCGGGCCTGGGTCGCCAACCGCGCGGCCTCGCAACTCTTCATGGACGGTCTCGATGGCCCGATCCACATCGACCGCCGCGATGTCGAGATGCGTAACGGCGCGGATTGTTTGCCGCCCGGAACTTGCCATCAATACGCCGCGTCGCCCGAGACGTTCGGCCAATTCGTCGGCCGTGCTGCATTCGGCATCAAGCTGAAAGTAGACGAGGTTCGTATCGATCTCCGTCGGATCGATATGGATGCCTGGAATCGAATGTAAGCCATCGGCCAGCCGCCGAGCGTTGGCATGATCGTCCGCCAACCGATCGACGTGATGCTCCAGGGCATAAAGGGCTGCCGCGGCTACGATGCCTACTTGCCGCATGCCGCCGCCAAGCACCTTGCGGTGACGAACGGCCTCGCGAATCAGGTCCGCCGGGCCGGCCAAGGCGGAACCGACCGGTGCGCCTAGACCCTTGCTGAAGCAGACGCTCACCGTGTCGAAGTGCCGCGCCCATTCCGCCATAGTACGGCCGGTCGCCACCGCCGCATTCCAAAGCCGTGCCCCGTCGAGATGCGTTCGCAGTTGGCGATCCCTTGCCCACGCACAAAGCCGCACCATATTCTCGTAGGGCTGAATTCGTCCGCCGCCGCGATTGTGAGTGTTTTCCAGGCAGAGCAAACGCACGCGGGGGAAGTGCGAATCGTCGTCGCGTGGAACGCTCTCAAGTTGATCCACGTGGAGAATGCCGTTGATTCCGGCAAGTGGCCAAGTGGCTACGCCGTTAATTTGCGCGGTGCCGCCTTGTTCGTAGTAGTGGATGTGGCACTGCGATTCGCAGATCATGGCATCGCCCGCCCGACAATGTAGGCGGACGCCGATCAGGTTGGACATCGTGCCTGAAGGAACGAACAGTGCCGCTTCTTTGCCGAGCAATTCGGCAACTCGCTGCTGGAGGCGTATCGCGGTGGGGTCTTCGCCCCAGACATCATCGCCGACAACCGCTTCGGTCATCGCCGCACGCATGGCAGCGGTCGGACGGGTGACGGTGTCGCTGCGAAAATCTAGTAAAATCGGTGGCATGGCTATGACTCATTGTAGGCGAACGCCGCCCGATTGACGACCGCGTCGCCGTGCGCCCGGTTGCCGATCGGGGCGTGACTCCGCATGTCGATCACCCGATCGAAGTGCTCAAGCGGTAGCTGGCCGATGAGGACCGGCACGCCATCGGGCACTTCCCATACGTTCATCGTGCAGGAGCGGTCTTGAATCGTCAACCGAACGGATTCGTAAATGTTCGCCTCGGAGTGGCCGCCGCTGCCGGTAACTCGCTTGGTGCCTGTGAACGGTAGGCCCAGTTGACCGATAAGCCGCGTCGGCAATGAAAGCGATGTCGCCCCCGATTCGACAAGGGCATCGGGAAGCATGATTTTTCCTGCATCCCGAGGCGGCAACAGCCCACGCTCGACCGAACCAATTTCCTCGAAGTTATCAATCGTTGCCTTAGTGACGACTTGGTCCATAGTTGCGGTTTCCACGACAGGGTTTCCGGATCGGGTGAATCGGTTGGCGGGGCTAAGCCATTATAGTCCTTGAGGCCGCTAGGGGAATTCGCATTTGGCTCAGTACATTACGCAATTGTAACCGTTCACGGGGTTCTTACCCTTGTCGTGCCTGCCGTAACCCATCTGCGGTAAGACAATGACTTTGAACTGAATCTGCGAAATCCAGCTTATCAATCGCCCAAAAATCTGCCGGAATTTTGGACGGGGACCATTTGGTTGGTCTTATTCCACGAATGGCGGGTGCATATCTTTCGCCCCATGAAGCTGCGGGAAAAAGCCGAGATTCCGCGACGAGAACGAGCCGCTTCGCGAGGAGTACGCCCGCCTCAAGCAGCAATTGGCCGCCGCACCGAACGATTCCTCGAATTCCTCCAAGCCGCCTACCAAGGACGGCAAGAAGCGTCTACGCGGCGCGCAGCCGGGACGCGAACACCATCTGCGGTCGCCGTTCCTGCCCGAGGCGGCAACGAACAGCAATTCCTCCGTTCGAGGGCTCAGAGGCTGCGCGCTACAACCACCGTGCCTTGTATTCCGCGTAGCCGTGTTCTGTCATTGGCCGAAGATATCGGCCGGGTTGGTAGGCGGTCGCGGCCAGGGTTTGCGCTCGGGTTTCGGCTGGCCCTTCGCCTCCGCTTGCCACGCCAAAAGGATTTGGCGCATGTCCCAGGTCAATTCCTCGTCGTATCCGCTGTCCGGCCGCTCCGCCTTCTTGATGACCGCTTCCAATTCGGGGATTACCCGCCCCAAGTCGTCCTTAAAGAACCTGGGTTCCGCCAAGAAACGGCCCACAACATACCCCGCGAGCCGTGGATTCCCCGCACATTTGGTGATAATTGAGGAATGCACCGTTTGCAATTCCGACTCGGTGCCCAAGTCATCTATTAGAAAATCAGCCAATGAGTCGATTACCTCGGTCGCCACGTCCAAGTCGGCGTCGTCGAGCATCGCTGCCAGCTTGGTCAGGCGGAGGTCGCCCGTCTCGAGAAGGCCTAACGATCTCACCAGCTCTATGCGACATTCGGCATCCGGATCGTGCATGTCCAGTCCGAGTATTGCGGTGGTTGCTTGCTCCGAAATGGGCATGTAGCCGGTCAAGCCCTCAATTGCCCTACGCCTCTCTTCGGGGTCGGATGACTTCAAGCTGCGCAGCAGTTCCGGTACGACTCGTTCCTTATGTGCGTAAACCTCTCGCATATCCATAAACGCGCCATCCAAATAAGAATCGAGTAATCCCATACGGTAGTCCTTCAGTTGACTCGACTTGAACAAGGCGTTGATAGACCAGACCGTTGTGTCCCGCAAATACAGACTGCGGAGTTTGAGTAGACCGGTGAGCCTGTCGATTCCTTAATTGGTCACGCGCGTGCCAGTGAGATCGAGTAATTCAAGTCCAACCAGCACCCCAACGCTGGACCAACCGCACGGCCGCCGGCAAGAAGTATGCGCTCGCGAGCAGGACGACGAGGCCCAGGGCTACGGAAAACTTTCGCCACCCTTGGAAGCGAATCGATGCGCGGGCTGCGATGGCATGATCGTGTGTCCGTTAGGAAGGGATGGGGCGCGTCACCTTGGCACTTTGGCGAGACAAGCACGCGTCGCATGATCGAGCCGTTGTGCATCTCCGCATGGCGCTAGTTGGGAGCCAGCTAGCCCGCTCCTCCCCCCGGCGATTGAAATGTTGTGCGAAGCGAATCCACATCGCTGGATTTGAAGTAGAATCGATCGACGGGACCAGGGTCGGCGGACTTCGCTGGATTATTCATGGGAACCGCGTCTGTGTCAGCACTCAGTATACTCGAGCGGTCAAGGTCCGGAAACTGTTTTGCGTCTCGGCAATGTCCTCATCTTGCCTCGCGGGCGGCTCGCCCTGTCGCGCGTCGAGATAAAAACGAATGGCCTTGCAATAGGCGGCGACCGCCTCCTCGGCCCGTTCTGCGGCCTTCAGGGCGAGACCCAGATTCACCAGGGCGTCGGCATAGTCCAGGCGGAGCGTGAGCGCGCGGCGAAAACTCCCCTCGGCCTCGGCCAGCCGACCGAGATTGACCAGCACCGAGCCCAAGTTGTTGTGATAATCGGCCGTCGCTGGTCCTGCCGCGATTGCGCGACGAATCAACTCCATTGCTTCTTCATGCCGCCCCTGTTGATGGCGGATTACACCCAGCAGATGCAACGCTCCGGAATGTGTCGAGTCGTCGGTGAGGATATGGATATACGCGCGCTCGGCATCGGCAATCCGCCCGTGTCTATGGGATCTAACAGCACAATCAAATAAATGCCAACCGCGCACGTTGCCATCGCCACGCATCACAAATTCGAAATGCCCCCAATACCACGGATGTGGTTTTCTCAATGTGTAGTCGCGATTGATATTGTCAGATTACCTATTCTTAATGGCCGCCAACTACTCTACCTACTTCTCTGTCGCGGGGAATCACCCAGACATTCACGGTCCCGTCACAATGACCAGTTGCAAAGTTCGAGGCATCCGGTGATATTGCGGTGGCCGTAATGCCTGTATTGCCCCACAATAATCGCAATTCAGCAATGCGCTCCTTCCTGTCAAATCGCCAAAGTTCCGCAAAGCCTCGAGTTAGGCTACTTTCGCCTCTATGATTGGATCCTGCAATGGCCATGAGCGATCCGTCGGGCGAAAACGCGATGTTGGTTTGAAAGCCGCTTGGTGCGAGGCACTCGCCACGCCGTTGAAGAGTGGATGCGTCGAGTAGGATGCAACCTGCGGCAAGCGACGCTCCATCGGGAGTATATTCCAGCCAGGGGACCGTGTGATTGAAGGCACAACGTCCCGCGTCATTGCCGTGAAGGTCGACTTGCCGAACACTCAATTGATGCCCGTCGCAGTCCAAGAAAGCGAGGTGCGTGCCGCTTGGCGAGAATGCAAGCGGGTAGGTGCCATACGACCCCCCCATGCCTGGATACGCGAAATGGATCGACAACCGTTCCTGAAGTGTTGCAGCATCGAGCAACACGAGTGTTGCCGAGTTGTAGATCCCGCGCTCCACAATTACGGCAAGACTATCACCCGTTGGAGAGAACTTCGCTACGATCGGACAGCCGTTCACGACCTTCTCGCGGACTCCGGAAAGATCGTCGCCGTTGAGAATCTTAAGTGTTCCCGATTCTACGTGTGTTAACATCCGCGAGTCGATTTCATCAACCCGTGGCCACCCCGTCGCAACGGCAAGTTCGCCGGTGGTTGGCGACACCGCTACACTCGTAATCCTTGCTCTTTGTGTCGCCGTTATAGCTTTTCCAGAGGCGACCTCCCATCGAACCAGATCCCATTCCGATTGATACATGTACGTCGAGATGCTGGTGTGGCCAAAATAGATGGCTCGGCCGTCTCGCGAATAGGAGACTGCGGAGACGGCATTCAGGTATCGAGTGGCGTTGCTGGAAGGCAGGCTCGCCTTGAGGTCCATCCCTGGGGCCAAATACCACTGGATGCCATAATACAGCAAGAGCCAAGACAGCGCAATGGAGCCCACGAAGAGTAGGCCGGTACTCATCGATGTCTGTGGACGTTCCGCCATGATCGGGCTTTCATTGGCAATCTGTCGAACAACTGTAGTTTTTCAAGCAGCACTTTAGGCGAATTCAGGTTGTGGTCGGTTGAAATTGCTCTTGGCAAAAATGCGGCTCTCGACAATGGTTAGTGATTGGAAAAGTCATCAAATCCATTGGGAGAGCCACGGTTGGCTAAGTATAAGGGATCTTCAAAGCGTCCACAACCGAAGCAAAATCAATCCAAGAAGTCGCGGCACGATAAGCGCAAGCGGCTTCAGAGTCGGAATCGGCGCCACCTCACTTAGTTATTCAGCGGCCATAAGGGCGTTCGCCGTGCAATTGCTCGATGAGCTCCAGGTGCCCTCGAATCATCTCGGCAAGACCAAAGTCGCGTTGGACTTGCTGCCAGCCGGCATTACCCAGCCGCGCGGCGAGGTCGGGTTCGCTCAGCAAGCGGAGTACGGCGGTCGCGAACGCAGCCGAATCATCGCGGGGAACCAGAAGCCCGGCGGCGTCATTGCCCAGCAGCCAACGGTTGACCGGCACGTCAATGGCCACGCTGGGGATGCCGGCGGCCATCGCCTCCAGGATTGCTTGCGGTGCACCGTCCGGCGCGGAGGCTACAAGCACGTCGGCAGCCGTGAGCAGGCCGTCGATGGCATCGAAGGTTCCGATCGGCCCAGCCCGAGCGGTGAGTCCCAACCAGTCGATCTTCGCGACGATTTCCGCTTGCATGGGAGCTTCGCCGGCAAACCAAAGCCGGGCAGCGGGCCTTCGCGCGGCAACGGTCGACCACGCGGCCACAAGGGACTTCCAATTGACGACGGAGTCGAGCCTTGCGGTGGAGACGACCAGCGGCGATTGCGGCGGCAGTTGCAATGCTGCATTGGCTTCGGCCAACAAAGCCCGCGCGGCGGTCACAGTCTCCGCCGTGCGAGCGGGCAGGAACGGTACACCGGGAGCGATATCGTGAATGCGATTGCGCGGATATCCGGCCGCCTCCAATTCGCGGCGAGCAATCGGATTGTTCGCCACAAAGGCGGCAGCCTTCAGGCACGCATCTTTGACGGCGCGTCCCCCGGCCATTTCAACTTGCTGGAAGCAATCGCCGAACCAGCCGGTTCGTTCGGGCACAAGCACCACCGGCATCCGATGGCCAATCGATTGCACGGCCGCATGCGCTTCGTGCAAAATGCCCCAGACGTAGGCAAGATCGAAATCCTCGGCGTTCTTTCGCAACCAAGCGGCCAGCGACCGCTTCCAACGCCAGGTGGTCCATCGCCCCGTCGGCGGCGGATCGAGCCGCACGACCCGCATGCCGTGGAAATAAATCTCGGCAGGCCAGTAGCGATGCCAGCGAGGGGTGACGACGGTAACTTCCAGCCCGCGATCGGCCAAGCCGCAAGCCAATTGCGCGACGCGCGTTTCCATCGCTCCGACGCGCGGCCAGAATCGCCGCGCGACGATTGCCGGCCGCAGCCGCGTCACGGGATCGGCTCCAGAATTTCTGACGGCTCCAACTCGGCCACATAGGGAAGGTTGCGATAGCTATCCTGGTAGTCGAGTCCGTAGCCGACGACGAAGACGTTGGGGATCTCGAAGGCCACATGGTCGGGCTGCAAGTCCACTTCACAACGGCCTTCTTTTCGCAGCAGCACGGCCGTGCGGACGCTCGTCGGCCCCAGTTCATCGATCTGCGGGACGAGTTCCCACAGCGTATTGCCGGTGTCGAAGATATCGTCGACCAACAGCACGTCGCGACCGCGAATATCGGACGACAACAGGTCGATATTCAGCACCAGCGGTCCAGGGCGCGTGCTGCCCGCGCGATAGCTGCGAGCTTGCACCAGTTCCAGCCGCAAGGGAAGATCGATCCGCCGAATCAGATCGGCTAGAAAGACCACGCTGCCGATGAGTACGCCGACGATCGTCAACGGGCGGCCGTCGTAATGACTGCGCAATTCCTTGGCAAGCCGATCGACCCCTTCGCGAAGCTGTTGTTCGTTGATGAGCGTTTTCATGTTTTTGTGAAGAGCTTGACTTCCCCGTCGCTCGATAGAAACTCCATCGCTTGCTCGTCGAGCACGCCTTTTTCCGGTTGCCGGCTTTTATTATACGTCCGCTGCCAGCCACGCGGAAGTGCTTTGCTGAGAATCAAAGGGGAAACAGACGGGGCGGAACTATTTGTTGTCTCGAACCTCCTTTCGCAGCCTTCCACGAGGACGGATGGTCGAGTCAAGATTCAACTTCCCGCACGGACGATCGACCCAGCCGGACTCGCCGGAGGGCAGACCGGTCTGGTTACTGTGGCGACTGGCAGCCCATTCCGCCTCTTCGGGAATCGGATGGACCTAGGCCGCCGGCGCTTCCTAAACGAACCGCCGATCTTTGTCGGCGTAAATAGCTCGTACCCCTTATGTTCGCCTAAGTGCGTTGAGCGTTACCTTTCTTTTTACAAACTTTCGCCGCGTCGCGAATTCTTATCGCGAATTCTTAACGCGACTGGCTTTGCTTGGTACTGCCCGATCGTCTTCATTCGTCTTCTTTGTCAAATCTTCTTTGTTTTCGCCGATTCATTGAAAAACCGCAATCTTTGTGCCGCTTGTCATGTCCCACTGAGGTGGACCCCGTTCTTTGTACCAGAGAACGGGTTGCATCTGTAAAGGTTTAGAGAGGCTGTTTGGGTCGTCTTTCCTAGCCTTCGCCGCCCCCGCCGCCACCACCTCCGCCATGGACCAGCGGATCCTCGCTCAGGAACGTGCCTGTTTGTGAATCATACCACCGCGCCCGGTCGTAGTACAGTCCGGTGATTTCATCCATCCGCTGCCCCGTTTAGCCGAACCGCGGC
>JANXOJ010000054.1 GCA_025353625.1 Planctomycetota bacterium
TATTCCGCGATGCTTACTACTTCCGCTTGAAATGCCGGTCGGCGGCGTCTAGGTATTGCTGCCAATCGTAATCGGTTACGTCGTGCTTGCCGTGACGGATATGGTACGAGATCGTTCCCTGCACGGGATGCTCGACCTCGGGCATCTCGGTGGCGGGCAGGCCGTCGGTGCCGAGCAAGCGATATGCGGGGGAAGCTCCCAGCGCCGAGAGAAACTCGCCGTGGGGATCGGACCAGCGGTCGCCTTCCGCGCTGGCCACGTAGAGCGGTCGCGGCGCCACCAAGGCCAATAGCATGTGCTGATCGACCGGCAAAGCGTCTATCCGGTTGGCGTAGGTCCGGTAGTTCTCGCAGAACCAATACGGTAAAGCGGTTGTGATGCGGGTAACCGTTTCGCCATACCGCCGCCGGGCAAGCGATGCCCCGCCGCAGCCGGAATTGTTGGAAATGACCATCGCGAACCGTTCGTCCCTGGCCCCGGCCCAAACGGCCGTCTTGCCGAGCCGCGAGTGGCCGATCAGTGCGACGTGCTTGGCATCGATCTCTCGATCGGTCTGCAAGTAGTCCATCATGCGGCTTAAGCCCCAGGCCCAGGCGGCAATGGCACCCCATTCGTCGTCCGCCGGCTTGGCTTGACCTCGATTGAGATATAACTGTCGAACGCCCAAACGCATGCCATCGCGGTTGTCGGGTTCGATATCGCCGTACCAGGCGGTTGCCAATCCGTAGCCGCGTGCGAGAATTTTTTCCACCGGCCACTGCTGGCTGCTCGATCCCCGATCTTGGGCAAATGGTCCGGCTAGCGCTTTGCTTGGCACCGGCGGCTTCATCGTCGCGATATCCGAGGGAGTGATTCCGGGGTCGGCATGGATGGTTTGATTGCCGCCAAAGTTCAGCCCCACGAAGAGGGGCACCGGTCGTTTCGTCGCTTTCGGTAAGTAGATAATCAGGTCGATCTTGGGCCCGGTGCCATCCTTGGTGAAGCGGATGGTCACTTCTTTGCGAACCGCAGTGCCTTCCAGGGCATCGGCGGTCGATTTCACTTTGAACGACATATCTGCCGGCATGTCCGGTGCCTTGCCGTAGACGTACTGTTCAAAGAGGCGAACGATCTCAGGCCGGCGTTTATCGCGCCAGGCGACCGCGTCGACCACGCGCTGACCATTCTTCATGGCGAGGAGTTCCGGCAAAACATACTTGGGGACGCGGCTCTCGTCATAATTGGGCGGTGGCACCGGCTGGGCAGTTGCGACCGGTAGCGGCTGAGCGAGTGCGATCGTGGGCGCGATTGCCATTAGAGCGGAAGAAATAACCGTTGCGATCCGGTAGTGCATGGCCTTTTTCCCAGGTTTTTGAAGTTGAGTAGCCCCTACATTTTAACGGAACGCGCGGCACGGTTCACGGTTTAGGGTTCGCGGTTCAGTCAGCCGCCCTCACATCTTAACAGAACGCGCGGCATCGCACCATCCGTGGTCTGTTTCTCTTCCGCACACAAGGCGGCGGCCGCTGTTAAGCCTGGAAAGGTCTGCCGGTTAATGCGTGGTTTACGGCCTGAATTGCGGCTTGCGGGATACTACAACCGTCAAACTTTGACTGCCTTCCGCGTGTGGAAATGTCTACGCAACAGGATCACTAAACCTTTTGCTGAAAAGACCTTCCGACTGTTCAAGGCCCTTCGTCCCCCAAGCCGATACGGTTAGTAACCCTTAACGAATTGAGCATGCCGCGTGGGTATGCTGCTAGGGCGCGTCGAGAAACCGAATTGGGTAGTTATCGAGCCAGGGACTGGTTCGACGGACTCGACGCCATTAACGTGTGAACTGTTGGTGCTAACCCGCCTTCAAACTGGACCGCGATTCGCAATTACGGCGAGTGTCGGTTCCGGCCCATGGGAGAACCCGCCTACGACGCGGAACGTCAGTACGATTTGACGTTCCCTATTGTGGTCGCGACCAGAGGAAGAAGCACCTGCCGTTCCCTGTCAAGGAGTGATGCTCTATGAAAGCCAAGATTCTGTTTAGCGCGCTGTGTTTGAGCGTGGCCCTCTGTAGCCGAGGGTTTGCCGGCGACTGTTGTGCAGCGCCCGCGTGCTGCGAGAAAGCGGCACCAACTTGCAGCACGGGCTGCGGCTCGAGTTGCTGCTGCCAGCGGATCACCCCTGTGCGTGATCTGTTTGCCGGCTTGAAGGATTTGTGCGAGTGTAAGCATTGTGGCCAGTGCGAATCGTGCGGAGCGGCGAAGTCTTGCTGCGCTCCGGAACCAGCTTGCTGTGCGAAGCCCGCCTGCTCGGCTCCTAAGTGCTGCGATCCGTCTACCGCTTGCTGCACGAAAGCTTGCGATCCGGCCCCGGCCTGTTGTGCCAAGCCAGCTTGTTGCGATCCAGCTCCCGCCTGCTGCTCGAAGCCCGCTTGTGGCTGCGAGAAGTCTTGCGGTTGCGCGAAGCCCTGCTGCTGCCACCTGATCCATCGCTGCAATAGCTGCTGTGCGAAGCCCTCGTGCTGCTCGGCTCCTAAGTGCTGCGATCCGGCCACGGCCTGCTGTGCCAAGCCGGCTTGCTGCGATCCGGCCCCGGCTTGCTGTGCCAAGACCAGCTGCTGTGCTGCGGCTCCCGCCTGCTGCTCGAAGCCCTCGTGCGGCTGCGAGACGAGCTGCTGCAACAAGTGCTGCCGTCATCCTTTGGCCGACTTGTGCAACGCGATCTTCACCGTGAAGTGCCACTCGTGCGGTCCGTTGAGCTGCTGTGCCCCAGCTAGCTCGTGCGGTTGCAGCACCGGTTGCAGCACCGGCTGTAGCACCGGTTGCAGCACTGGCTGTGGCGGTAGCGGTAGCTCGAGCGAAAGCAGCAGTTCGGCTCCGGCCGCTGCCCCGGTTGCTCCGGCCGCTGCCCCGGTTGCCGCTCCTTTGCCGGCCGCTCCCAAGGCTGAAGATGTCAAGAAGACCAGCAGCGATCCGTCGGCCTGAGCCAACGATCGACGCTCGTAAGCTTCAATGCTAAAGACCTGCCCAGGAGAAATCCTGGGCAGGTTGTTTTCTTGGATGCAAAAAAGACGCGGGCGGCTCTTCGGTGCTGTAAAACAATAAACTACCGAATCATTGTGGTGCGAGCGTCTGGCCTCCACCGGACATTGCAAGCGCGGCGCCCGCACCACAACGTCGCAATCCGCCAGGTATTAAAGCGACAGAAAAGGCTACTGCGAGCGAACAACTTCTTGCAGCTTTAAAAGCCCTTAAAACTCGCGTAATAAATGGCGACGACTTATGCGTAATTTCATGTCGGCCGCGAATGAGAGCGCGTATTTGTTGACGACGTTGTTGGACGATCCTCGATATGAGGGAGTTGGCTTCGGAGATCGGAAAGGCGTTCTTGGCGGAAGTCTTGCTGAAGATTTCAATCCGAAAGTGGAGGCGGGCACCAAATGGCAGCCGGCGATGCTAGCCCCCACCTGACCGTTGGAGTTGCGGCAGGTAATGCAGCTCCTTGTCCACGAGGTCAATCGGACGCAAACGCTATCGATCCAAGACGGGCAGGGCCACATCGAGACGATCACCTGCACCGACGAGCATCCCTTCTACGTCGCCGGCACCGGCTGGGTAGCGGCGAAAGACTTACAATCCGGCACGGAACTTACCACGCCGGATGGCGGTGCAGCGGTGGTCGTGGGCAACGAGGCCCATCTTCTCGATAAGCCGATCATCGTCTATAATTTTGAAGTCGAAGGCGACCATACGTATTTTGTCGAGGATAAGGCAGGCGGCGAAGCCGTTTGGGTGCATAATACGTGCGATCTTGCTAAGGCCATTAATCTGCCGTCTTGGAAAAAAGTCGCAATTGACATGGAGCATGTTCTTTCGGGCCATAAGGTCGGCGGAAGTCGCGTTAGTAGTTTGAAAACGCTTTTTCCAAGCTCGTGGACTGACCGTCAAATTGAAAAAGCGATTATGGACGCCTACCGACACTCCAAGCGCTGGGCAACACAGGGGGATCGGGTGTTGCTTCGCGGAAGTTCAGGAGGCTTTGATTTCGAGATTTGGCTTAACCGCGTTAGGAAGATTATTGAAACGGCCTATCCGCTTTAGGTGTATTGAGATGGACATGAGGCGTTGTGAACTTGCGAT
>JANXOJ010000066.1 GCA_025353625.1 Planctomycetota bacterium
GCGGCAGCCGCTCGCCCACGCGCCGCACAAGTTCGTCCACGCCAGGACGAACCAACGGGTCGCCGCCGGTGAAGCGAACCTTGTAGACATCGTGGACATCGTCGAGCAAATGGACGAGATCGATCAGTTCATCGTCGACCGCCGTCGCTTGGCGTTCCCCGGATGCCCCGTGCGCCGGCCGACAGTACTGGCAGCGGAGATTGCATCGATCGGTGACCGATAGACGCAAATAAATGGGGCGACGATGAAGGTTGATAGCTGGCATTCAGATTATTGTCCCCTCGCCCGTAAATGGGAGAGGGGCCGAAGGTAAGGGCAGTTGCATAAAATTATACTCCACCAAGCGTCCCAAGCCAACCGGCAGCAAGTAGCTGTTATTGCGGAAAATGTTGGGGGTATGTTGGCATCGCGTGCAGCGAAGACCCACCACGATTTCTCCGTTAGCGGATATTGGGTCTTCGCCGAGCAGGGCATGCACGGCGACCGTCGTCAGCCCCCACTCATGCCAACTTAGCGGCATTCGGAGCCTGCCGATTCACGAGCGAGCCATAGACGCCATTCTTCGCAATCAGCACTTCGTGCGTGCCGGACTCGACAATTTGCCCTTCTTCAAGGACGAGGATCACATCGGCATTGCGAACCGTACTCAGGCGGTGGGCGATGACGACGCGCGTGGCCGCCAGCGAGGCCAAGTGCTGCTCGACCCGCCGTTCATTCACCGCGTCGAGATGGCTGGTAGCCTCGTCCAGAATCAAAATGGCCGGCCGCCGCGACAAGGCCCGAGCGAGCGATAGCCGTTGCCGTTGGCCGCCCGACAATCCGCTGCCACCTTCGCCGACGAGGGTCTCGTATTGCATCGGCATGTTTGCGATATCGTCGTGGATGGCTGCGGCACGGGCTGCCGCCACGATGTCGTCGAGTGGGGTTGCCGGATCATCCATGGCGATGTTCTGACGGATCGTACCGCTGAACAGGAACGACTCCTGGAGCACCACGCCGAGTTGGCCGCGCACGTCGCGGAGGTCGAGTTCCGTCAGTGGAATGCCATCGAAAAGAATTGTGCCTTCCGTGGGCGGATAAAGTCCCAACACGAGCTTGGCGAGCGTACTCTTTCCCGAGCCGGAAAGCCCCACCACGGCGACGGTTTTTCCCGGCTCAATCGTGAAGTTGATATTCCTCAGCACCCAGGGCGAGTCGTTGCCGTAGCGAAAGCCGACGTTGCGAAGCTCGATGCGGCCGGTGAGTCGCGGGGCAGCACGGACCCGACGCGGATCCTGCTCGGACGACGCTTCCAGTACGTCGGCGATCCGCTCCAGGTAGGCACCGACGAGTTGCAATCGCTGGCCTGCCGAAAAGAGCGAGCCTAGCGGAGTGAGGAACGCCATTGCCAGTGCGTCGAGCGCAAGCATCGTGCCGAGCGTCATTGTGCCTTGGATCACGCAGTTGGCACCCCAGGCCAGCAGGGCCAGCGGGGCGGCCATTCGCATGGCGGTGGAAGCCGTATCGATGGCCGCTTCCAAATGCTGTTGACCGAGCGAACTATTGAGGTGCTTCATCAGCAGGTTCGACCAGTGCGTGAGCGCACGTTCTTCACCGCCCGTGGCTTTGAGCGTGGCAATGCCGGTCAGGGCTTCGACGAGGTAGCCCTGGGAATCGGCCTCGGCAATAAGCTCTCTTTGATTCAACAGATGGACGCGGCGCGTTGTGGCCAACAGCAGCAAAACTTGCAATGCCCCAATGCCCACGGCCAGAAACATGAAGCCCAGGTTGTAGTAACACAAAACGCCCAGGTAAACCAGCACGAGGGTGCCATCGAGGACGACCGACAAGGTCTGACCGGTAAGCGTGTTGCGAATCAGCGCATTGCTGCCCAACCGCGTCATGAGATCGCCGCTGCTGCGCTGCTGAAAGAATTCAAACGGCAGCGATAGGACGTGCTCGAAAAAATCGAGCATCATGCGGGCGTCAACGCGACTTTGCAGATGAATGAGCAAGATCGAGCGGAGGTAGCTGCCGGCCACTTCGGCAAAGACGAGCAGCCCCATGCCCAGCACGAGCAGCATGGGCAGCCCGGCGCGATGCTGCGGCAGCACATCATCCACCAGAACTTGCGTGAAGAGCGGCATCGCCAGCCCGAAGAGCTGCAGTAACACGGAAACGGTAAGTACCTGGGTCAGCACGCCGCGAATGCCTGGCACGCCGAACATGGTTTGCAGATAATTGCGCCACAGGGAGCGTCGCACAGCGCGGCGGTGTTGGAAGTCGTTGCCCGGCTCGAACGTCAGCACGACGCCGGTAAATCCGGCGTCGAATTCCTCGGCGGTTAGCTCCCGCCGGCCCATGCCGGGATCGACGATCTCGGCCCCCATGGGCGACCAGCGTTCGACGACGACAAAATGGTCGAATTCCCAATGGGCGATGATGGGAAGGGAAAGTCGCGGGAGATCGGCCGGAGAGAGCGTATATGCCTTCGTGCGAAGGCCGAACCGCCGTGCCGCCGCGCCGATCGTCTTGGCGGTCGCTCCGTCGCGGGCGGAGCCGCAAGCCTCGCGGCACTCGGCCAGTTCCACGGAGCAGCCGTGGTAACCGAGGATCATCGCCAAGCAAGCCGGGCCGCAATCGACGTGGCCCATCTGCATCACCACCGGAACGCGCGGGCGCGGCATTACGATGGTCGCCAGTGTGCGAACGGTCAGTCGCATCCAAGTGATGAAGTTGTTGAACATGTTTCAAGCCTACCCGCCAACGGCATCCCTTATCCGGCTGAATGAATGGCCGCACTTGCCGCGAGCCACGCCGCCACGCCACCCGCCGAGGCTAATACCAAGAAGACCCAAAGCGTGAAAACAAACCACGCTGGGACCGGCGATCGCGGCAGCACCGCCTTCGCATGGCGCTCGGTAAAACTTTGCAAGGCACCGGGCCGAAAAATTTGGGCTTCGACGTTCAGTTGGCCATCGTTGGAACCACGTTCGCTATTCATGAAACCGACCTCGGCGCGTCGAGCATGAGTACCGATGGAATGGCAACCGGATCGGCCAGCCTCAGTAACCCAAAACCGATGCCCGCCAGGCCGGTCATTAGGCCGGGCGTTTCCACGGCCAAGGGGATGGCGCATAGCCAGCCATCCCTGTCGATACTATCGAGGATCATGGCGGCGATGCGACTGACGTGGGCGGCCCATTGCGGGTCGTCGAGGATGCGTGCGGCCTCGATGAGCGGCTCCAGGTTGCCCAGGTCGCCGTGACAGAGGGTATGGTTTGCACCAAAACCGCAGCCCAATGTCGTGGCCAGCGCGGTATCGATCTCCTGCCGAATCGCAGCGTCGTCGAGTTGCTTCAGTCCGCGCAGCCGCGCCAGCCCAATGCCCGGGGCACCGTGGCACCACGACATGAAACAGCCTACCGGTTCGGCTTCGGCAGCCGGGTCGGGAATGTCGGGGAGCCGCAAGTCGGGCCAGTTACCATTCTCCGGCATGAAGAGACTTCGCTCGTACGCAATGGCCTGCTCAGCGGCGGTGCGAAACCGCGTTTCGCCGCTTGCGGCCGCCAGTTCGAGCAATGCCCAGGCCATGCCCGCCGCGCCGTGTGAGAAGCCGGTAAGCGGCCCTCGCGCCGGCATGTGCGAAGTCCACGCGATGCCGCGTTCCATTGGCTTGGCACGGGCCAAGAGGTGATCGCCGCAGCGGATGGCCACGTCGAGCGTCTCCTTTTTCGGCGAAACTCGATAGAGGCTCAATAGCCCGCCGATGCAACCCGCCGCGCCGCTTATGATATCGAGGTTGTCGTCTTTCTCGATCTGCGGGACGATCGCCGCCGCAAACTTTTCGGCGTCGGCAAGCATGGCCGGCTCGTTCCACATCGCAGCCGCGTGCGACATCACATAGATCAAGCCGCCCCAGCCATCGAAGCCGCCGATGGTCCGCGTTGGGTCGGGCTCGCGTATTTGCTGCCGAACCGTTGCCAACGCAGCGCGGGCCAATTCCGTATAGCGGTCCTCGCCCGTGGCCCGACCAAGGTAGGCGAGGAAGAATGCGATGCCTGGCAGTCCATCGTAAAGATCGCTCCCCAGCGGCACGAGCGACCATTGATTGCGGCGATTCAAGGCCAGTCCGATCCACGATGCGTCGTTGAATCCGTGAATTGCCCGAACTTCGAGTCGATCGCCGATAGCACGCGCGGCGGAAAGCAACCGGGTCCGATCGGCGCGATCGGTAGCCTCCAACATGCGGTAGGAGGGCAGCTTGGCCCGATCGCCGCCGACTTCCAGCGTTGCCAGTGAAGCGCGGATGATCCACACCTGTTGTGCGAGGTCGGCATCGCCCATTTGCCGCACGCGGCGGACGACCAATTCCATGCCCGACTCCTTGAAGAAGTCGGCGATCCGCTTCCCGTTGCCGCTCCACAAATCTCGCGAGCCGGGCCGCGTGGTGAACATGGGAATGTCGCCCCGCCAAAGCTCGTCGAGCTCGTGCGGGATGAGCCGCTTATAGCTCGGGTCGTAGTCCGCACCGATCCATAGCCGGTCGTAGAGGCGATCGCGATCCAAGGCGTCGCGAAAAACGTCGGGATGATAGCTTTCGTCCAGTAGCACGCCATACGTCTTCGTTGCCCGAGCGATGAAGCGAATTTCGTCGTCGGCGAATCGCGACAATACGCCGGATGGGCCAATCAATGCGTCGCGCCGTTCGGCAAACATGCGGTAGACGCGCGTAAAACCGTCGACGATCTGTTCCGTGTAGTCCGTTACGCGGACGTCCTCGCCGTTGAGCGCCGGTCGATTCGGATCGGCGAGCATTTCCATCCGCTCCCGCACCAAACGCATTTCATCGGTGCCGACGGAATCCCACGTTGCCACGCCAAACGGCGTCATCTGTCCGGCCGGCGAACTGAGACCGCTGATATCGACGCCGTCCAACCCAGATGCCGACCAGACCCGCTCGGGCAGCAAACCGATGTGCAGCACGCTGCGATGGATGGAGTTGAGAGCGGCAACATCGGCAAGGCTGGAATCGTCGTTTGCCGAGCGGGGATGAAAGAGGGCTTCCAAATCGAGCAAGATGGGGTGCTCGCCCGAGGCAATCAGGTTCTCACTATGGAAATCGGTGGCGTCCAACGCATAGAGAATTGCCAGGTAGCCGCCTTGCCGCCGATAGAAGCGGTCGATTTCCTCGGGCGTTTGGCATCCGCCGGCAGGCACGAACTCCACCCAGCCATGCGTTTCGCAATCGACCATGCTGAACGTGCGAAAGGGCGGTAGCACATTTTGTCCGTTGATCCACGTCAATAATTCTTGGAAGTGCGCGTCCACGGCGAGCGACTTGGGTTTGTAAACGACGTGCAAGCCGGAAGCAAATTCAGCCACCATAACTGCCCGTCCGCCGCGATGCGTATCGCCCCGATTGCCGTCCAATGCCACGAGCGGACCCGGCTCGATATCGGGGCTGAAGGTTGCTCGGATCGCCTTCCAATCGGCGCACAGATGGCCGAGAAACTCCAGGCTGAATCGTATGCTATGGTCAACGCAGTTCGTCAATTCGCGAGCCATTACCGGATATTCTTGCAACAGGGCAAGCATTACGTCGCGGTTTTGCAGGCGGCGGGCAAAGCTTCGATACCGCTCTTCGGGCGTTTCGCCTTCGAGCAGGCCCAACAGACGGGCCACGTTCAACTCCAGGACCATCGTGCGACCGATGATCCGTTGCAAATCGAACGGCAGATTGGAAAGCAACATTTCTTCAACGGTTGCCGGATCGAACGGCGGTTCGGTCCAGGTCCGGCACAACGCCAGCACGCCATCGCGGAGTTGTTTGCGGCCGCGCGCTATTAGCGGTGCGAACGCCACCTGCAGGTCGGCCATGTCGCAATTGCGCCACGACTCGGGCAACGACGCGGCAGCCACTTCGGCAGGAACTTCAAATGCCTCGGTCAAATCCGCGAGCCACGACGGTCGCTTCGCGCATCTCGCTGCGAGGCTTTCCTCCGATTCGCCCAAGATTTGCGTTAATTCCGTTTCGTTTGTCCCGGACGACGCTAGCCGCTCGGCAAACAGTGGACCCTTGGCGAATTGCGGCTCTTCACGCCAACACTTGATGCGGCCCTGAGCGCGAGCATCGCTAAAAACAGGGGCCGCCGCTGAGGCCGTCGCAGAGGCTGACGTTGTTTTCAACGTAGCGATTCGTTCTTCCAGCGTAAGCCCACGATACCAGTCCGCCGAGGAAAAACGTGGCGTACCAGCCGCCGTGTTGGTTGGATCGTCGGCCCCAATCGACAAGGACGATATGGACGGTTGCGACATAACGGACTCCTAGGATAAAAAATGGGCGACAATTAAGTAGCCGCAACCGGCGCAAACTGCCTACGCACTATTCTTCGAGTTACAACTTCCGGCACAGGCCAATCTTCGTGCAACTGCTACCCCTTACTGAGGGATATCTTCAAAGGCTAGATTTTTGTGGTGCGGGCGTCTCGCCTGCCCGGATAAATGCAGGCGGTACGCCTGCACTGCAATTCCAGCAACTGGTATTTGCTGACTGTGCATTATTCCTACCCGTTACTGCCCTCACCGCAATATCTCCAAACATGATAGCAAAGCCATACGCGACTTGCCAGTTGGCCAAAGGACGGCCCAGGAGGTCTGCAAAGTCGAGATTTTTTTGTGGTGCAGGCAGCGACCTTGCGGCCGCTGCCCGTTTGTGGCAAGTCGAGAGTTTGGGCTGGGATCAGCCGATCTTCTTCTGGCAGCAGGCGACCTTGGAGCAATTTCCGCCGGTGCCGGCACCGGTGCCGCAGCCGCCTTTCTTGGAGCACATCCCGCCAGTACCGCATCCACCGCCGCTACCCTTTTGGGTCTTGACTGCTCCACCGGCCACGATTTCCAATTGGGCCTCGGTCAACTCGATCAGGCCGGCCGGGTTGGTCGGCATGTTGGCCCGTTGGGCGGCCGTCAGGCTGTTGCGAACTTCTTCAGATTTCCACGCACGAATGATATCTAGGGGCGACATGGTAAGGTTCCTTGTCAGGCTAAATGAACGTCAGACGCGCGTCCGGGTGTTGAAGCACCGCAGTAATTTGACGCATTTGGCCCCAACTACATCGCCAAGGCCGTTTTTGTCTTCCGAGAAGGGCTTGCCTGTCGCATCCTTCTGCACTCTCATACGCGGCCAGAAGCCGCTGTTACAGAAATTGTAAAAAAGACTCGCCCCTTGGGAGCAACTATGTTAAATTGAGACTTTGCCAGAGTGGCTCGAAACCCCAAAAGGCTGAAAGTTTGAAGAATCTCAAGACAGTCCTCGTGACTTTGGCAAAGATCAGCTTGTCGCTGCTGATTATCGGCTACCTCTTATGGTCGGCGATTAACAAGCCTGACGGTCGGGATGCGTTTGTTGAGATGCTCAAGCAGCCAAAGCGGTGGGATTTGCTTGCACTAGGCATGGGAGCCTTGCTGCTTGGAATCACGACTACGATGATCCGCTGGTTCTACTTGGTCCGAGCGGTAGGAATTCGCTTCTCCTTATCCGATGCCCTGCGGATTGGCTTTCTCGGCTACTTGTTCAACTTTGCTCCGACAGGCATCGCAGGCGGTGACCTTCTAAAGGCGATCTTGCTTACCCGCGAAAACCCCGGCAATCGGGCCAAAGCGTTTGCATCGGTGGTCGTCGATCGCATTATTGGGCTCTACGTATTGTTTATCGTGGCGACGATCGGAGTGTTTGTATTCCAGTATTGGAATCTTGCCAGCAGCAACGTCCGTTGGGTCTGCATGCTTTCCATCGTTGCAACCCTGGTTTCCACGGCGGGCATTGCATGGATATTGCTCCCCGGCGTGCTCGAAGGCCGATTTATGCAGATGCTTTCACGCATCCCCAGGGTGGGACGACACGTTGAGAGCCTGCTTCAAGCCTTGACAATTTATCGCAGCCGCCGCGTCGTACTCTTATTTTCCGCGATGCTGACGATTCCGGTTCACCTTCTCTTCGCATTTTCACTAGTCTTTATCGCTTGGGGATTGCGGTTCGTTGACGTGCCCTGGAGCGATTATTTCGCCATCTATCCCATCAGCGGCATGGCCTCGACGATTCCCTTGCCGGCCGGGCCAACCGAATATGGCATTGTGGCCCTTTACTCCGCCGCGATGCTGCGAGCCAAGGGCGGGGCAACGGCCGCAGTCGTGCAACTTGCTCGACAACAGGGCCTCATTCTGGCATTGGCCTATCGGTTGAGTACGATCTTGATTGCCCCCATCGGCGCGGCCTATTATTTCCTTGGAGCACGCCGCGAGGTGGCCGAGGTTTTGCACGATGCCGAGGGCGAATAGGTCAGCATCGAGGCACGTTCCCTACAGGGCCAGCAATGCTAGCATGGCACGATTCCGCCGCAAAAATGCATTTTGATCTTTACTTGGAATTCTGGTTGACCCGCTTTGTGGCCAGGGCTATAATCTGAACGCTGTGGAGAATTCCGCATCATCGTTGCCGGGCAATCCGGGTATGCTTGATGGGAAGAAGACCACAACGCGGCAAACGGATTTGTCGCACCTGTGTTCAATCACCCTGGAATGCCGGGGCTCGGTGGTGTTGAAGTCGCATGCCGAGAATCCAAAACATGTACGGTAAGGGGAGGTTGCTCCCCGGACGCGAAATGGAATTCGCATCATACGCCACAGGGGAGATGACGTTGCCCTTCGACTCGTCCTTCGATAACAAGGAACAAGTTCGACAGGCGATCGACATTGTCGATCTGTTGGGCGGCTACATGCAGCTTCGTCGGCAAGGTCGCGG
>JANXOJ010000112.1 GCA_025353625.1 Planctomycetota bacterium
CAATCCCAATCGGCGGACGGCCGCGCGACGACCGGCGGCGGAACGATCGGCATGTCGAATCGCTCGCCGCCGGTAGGAACGTTCGGCAGCGGTGGTGCTTCCGGCGGGCTGATCGGTTCCATCGGCGTGACCGCCAAGGCAGAGAACGAAACGGCTCGTTCAGACGGTGGAGGGACCAGGACCGTTGGACCCGTGTAGCCTTGGCTCCGGCGGTCTTGAAACGCGCGTGCCCAAGAAGACAGCCGCTCGATTACCGCCAGAGCGGTCGGCACGCGCTGCGCCGGTTCCTTGGCCATCATGTCGGCCACCACGTCGACGAACGTGTCGCTCAGTAGATGGTTTAATCGTCGCGGGTCGAGCGGCTTCAGTTCGCAATGTGCCCGAGCCTTATCGGAAGTTGTGCCGCCGGGGAACGGCACCTTGGCAGTTACCGCGTAGTAGAGCGTACACCCGAGCGAGTAGATATCCCACGTCGGAACGGGGTTCCAGGGCGATTGGATGTGATCGGGCGAGAGATAATCGGCCGTACCAACGATTTTGCCGTAGCGCGGGTCTTCCACGCCGGTTCCATACATTGGCCCTGCCAGGCCGAGATCGGAAAGTTTGGCATCGCCCTCCGGCGTGACGAGGACGTTGCCCGGCTTCACGTCGCGATGGACGATGCCCTGCTGATGCGCATGATCCAAACCTTCGGCCACTTGCGAGATAATGTTTGCCGCCGCTTCCATGCTCAACGGCCCGGCGCGGCGGACCAATTTTCGCAAATCGCTGCCGGGCACGAACTCGGTCACTAGATAATAGACGCTGCCATCGTAGCCGGCATCGACGGCACGAACCAGCTTTGCGTGGTTGAGGCTTGCCAGAGCGCGGATTTCGCGGTCGAAGTTTGCAATCGCGTCCGGCGTCGCCTTATCGCGCGGAAGCACCTTGATCGCCACCGGTCGCCCCAGGACCGGATCGGCGGCCTTGTAGACGTGCCCCATGCCGCCCTGGCCAATCGAATCGACGATCCGGTAAGGCCCCAGCGTGAACCGCGTCCGTCCGTCGAGCAACTGCTTGGCCTGCCACGTGTTCAAGAATCCCAAATCGACGATCTTGTCGGCAATCGCCTGATCGCTGGGCAGCAACACGGGACCGTCGCCAACGCCAACGCGCAGCAACGCACGGACCCCTTCGAGTTGCTGTGCCGTGAGCAACCCGCTGGCCAAAGCACATTTTTCAAAACTAGGACGACGGTTCTCGGTCAACGACGTGTTGGGTTGGGGAGGTCGTGGGTGGTCGGTGGCATGCTATCCCAAGTAAAACTTATCCTACGTTACTCCGCTTTTGCCGAAGTCGCAAGCCGTGAACCAACTCTTGGGCACCGGAGCCTCGAATCGCATCGCATCGCCGCGAACCGGATGGGCAACGACCAATTCGCGGGCATGCAGGGCGATTCCAGACTTAAACGAAATCGCGGAGCCATACTTGCGGTCGCCAACCAGCGGGTATCCAAGATGCGACAATTGCAGGCGGATTTGATGTTTGCGTCCCGTCTCCAATTCCACCTCCACAAACGACATCCGACCAAGCACCGAGATGCGGCGATAAGAAAGCTTGGCTTCCTTGGCCCCCGTGCGGCTACTCTCGACGATGTGCATGCGGCGGTGCCGCTCGTCCTGCAAAACCCAATCGACCAATTGCCCTGCCGGCGGCGGAGTGCCTTCCACCAAGGCCCAATAGGTCTTGCTAACCGCTCGCGTGCGGAATTGCTCGGTCAGTCTTGCGGCAGCCTTGGAAGTCCGCGCCAGCAGCACGACGCCCGTCACCGGCGCATCGAGTCGGCTCATCACGCCCAGATAAACCAAGCCCGGCTTATGGTACTTTTGCTTAATGTACTCCTTCGCCGCAATTAGCAGCGTCGGCTCGCCAGCGGGAGTACCCATCGTCGCTAGGCCCGCCGGCTTGTTCAGCACGAGTAGGTGGTTGTCTTCGTAGAGCACGTCAACAATGGGAGTGGGCATGAGATAGAACTAGCTGAACGGGAGTGTCGTGCTCTTACGAAGGGAGAAATGCGATTTCCAAGCTATTGACAATACCCGGAAATAGCCGACAATTATAGGGTAGATTGCCGATGCCGTTCTAACGACGCAACGATAAAAGCACTACTGTGGGACATTTGCTCCCCGCTGGACTTGCCGAAAGGCTCCGGCGGGGTTATTTTTTGAGTAGGCAAATAGAACCCGGATTAAAGCGAGCAATGGCACGGCCGAAATCGTATGCATCCCAAACTGATCCTCGCCAGCCGTTCGCCGCGACGGCGGGAACTTTTGACTGAAGCGGGCTACTCGTTTGAAATTCTCGTCCCCGACGAGGCGGCCGAATGTGGCGTTTGTAGCCGCGAAACACCCGAACAATTCGTCGCACGGCTAGCACGGCAAAAGGCGGCGGACGTCGTTCCGCGTGTTGCTTCCGGCTTGGTGCTGGCCTGCGATACCGTGGCCGAATGTGACGGCCAGATTCTCGGTAAGGCGGCTACGGAGGATCACGCCCGGCAGATGTTGCGGTTGCTCAGTGGCCGCGAACATCGCGTTCTTAGCGGTCTCTGCCTTTGGAACGTGCCGGACGGGCAACCGCAAGTCCGCGTGGCCGTGAGTCGGCTGCGGATGGATAGCCTTGCCGATGCGGCACTCGACGAATACCTGGCCAGCGGCCTTTGGGAAGGCAAAGCGGGTGCATTTGGCTATCAAGACCGCATGGGCTGGGTCCACGTCATCGAAGGCAGCCAGACGAACGTCGTCGGGCTGCCGATGGAGTTGCTGGCCGAGATGCTTAGCGCGTTCGACACCAAACGTGAGTAGCTGTGGGATTCGCTTCGCTCTGCGGCGGTTATTCAACGGTAACCGCTAACGCAGTTGCACTTCATATCCCTGCGACCGCTAAAGTGTTTCGAGGAAACGGATCGGCCCAGTCCGGGCCGATCCGATGTTGGGCGGTCACCGGTCAGACGACCATATCCTTGAGGTTTTTCAATGCTCGGACCTTGACCTTCACACTGGCGGGCTTGGCCGCAATGTCGCGGACTTCTCCCGGCTTGAAGGGGTTCGGCACATTCTTTTGCGCCGGTTTGGCCGGAACTTTCTTGCGCTCGATCTTCACCAGACCGGGGATCGCAAACATACCGGGGCCACGGGCACCGATGTTCTTCTGGATTTCTTCGGAAAGGCACTCGAGTACCTTAGCAACATCCTTTTTGTTCAAACCCGAGGCTGTCGCGATGTTCGTTAGAATCTCGGTCTTGCTCGGAGCTTTTTTGGCAGCTTTCGCCATATTCGTAACCCTCCTTGAAGGTCTTGGATTGAAATGGGTGGCCCGACTATTGGCTCCAAATGCGTGGCAAGTGGTCCGTTCTTGGGCCTTAACAACACCTATGGGATATAGGTTCTAAGGACTTTTTCCAAAAATGCAACCCATGCCGCACGAAAAATGGTAAATTCGATCGGTTGGTAGCAGGGCGGCAACCGCCCCTTATTGGTGGTACGCGCTTGTAAATCGGCTTGGCGTCCGCTAAGATATAGGCTTACACAAGTGAGGTTTTCCAAAGGAACTGTTCTTGATTGGCAACAAATCTAAAACGAATCTATGTTGCTAGCAAGGCCGTGCGGCATTGCGGGGCAAATCATGCGGCAAATCGTGAAGCAAACTGAACCGGACAATGGAAAGTGATCGCCATTGCAGCGGCACGTCACGGAAGGGATAGCAATACCATGAAGAGTTGGCGGTCGGCCTTGCCGAAATGGTTTCTGGTCTGCGTAGTTTTTGGTTGCTTTGCGTTTTCACTTTCCTCGGCCGAGGCCCAATTTTTCGGGCGCGCGCGTCGCGTTGCCGCAGTGGATGGGGCCGTCGAAGAAGAGCTTTCCCAAGGCAGCTTTCCGGCCCCCGATCGCAATATGGTGCAGTTGCTCGCCCGTTCGCGCGAGGCCCTTCGACAGCAGCGTTTCGGCGAGGCGATGGAAGGGCTGGGCGAGATTCTTAGTGGTAGCGAGGACTATTTCTTCCAGCCCGACCGCAAATTATCGAACTATAAGAGCCTGAAAGCCGAAGCCCGCGAACTGCTCGGCCAGATGCCGCGCGAGGGCCGCGAGCTCTACGAGTTGCGCGTGGGGCCGTCGGCTCAACAAAGACTCAAAGCGGCCATTGCCGCCGGCGATTCCGCAGGCTTGGCAGAGGTGTCGGCACAATACTTTCACACCCAAGCGGGCTACGAAGCAACCTTTCTCCTCGGCCTCTTTCATCTCGACCACGGTTCGCCGTTGGCCGCCGCGCTGACGTTGAAGAGGCTGCGAGAGGCACCCGGGGCATCGGATCGCTTCGAGCCGGCTCTGACGCTCATGTCGGCAGCCTGCTATTTGCAAGTCGGCATGAACGACGAAAGCCGCAAGCTGCTCATCGACTTGAAACGTCGCATGCCCAAGGCCGTGCTGCACGTCGGCGGACGCGAGCTGAGTTGGTTCGCCGAGGAAGGCGATGCCACGGCCTGGCTCACTCGGCTCACCGGACCCCAGCATTTGGCAACGCTGGTTGACGCCGCGCTGTGGACGATTTTCCGCGGCGACGCGGCCCGCAATGCCTCGACCGCCGGCAGTGCCCCGCTGCTCAATATGCTGTGGCGCGTGCCGGTCTCGGATGAGCAAACGGTGTCCGAATCGATGCGGCAGTTGCAGGTCGAATATCGCGAGAAGGGAACGCCCGCGATTGCCGGTTTGCATCCCTTGGCCGTCGGCGACATGATTCTGATGCGCACCGTTACAAACCTTATGGCCGTCGATTTCCAAACCGGCAAGCGGATGTGGCAGACCATGGTGGACGACGAGACGTCCGACCCTCGCACGAATCGAATCACCGTGAGTTCGGCCATGCGCAGCGGTGTGAGTCAAGCGGCTCAGATCGGTCAACGCATCTGGGAAGACGCCACCTACGGCACCTTGAGCAGCGACGGTCGCTCGGTCTTCAGCATTGAAGATTTGACGCTAGGCTTCAACGGCCCGCAGATGGGCATCATCTTCATGGGGCGCGGCGGGCAGAACGAGTCGCCCAATCGCGGCATGTCGAACCGCTTGCAGGCGCTCGACATTCGCACCGGCAAGCTGGTCTGGGATCTCGGCGGACAACTTGCCCTGCGCCAGGCGGATACGTTCTTTTTGGGACCACCGCTGCCAGTGCGCGGTCAACTATTTGTGATGGCCGACATCAAAGAGGAAATAAGATTGCTGGCCCTCGACGCGGCGACCGGTAATTTGCTTTGGTCGCAGCAGTTGGCAATGGTCGAACGCAACATCACTCAAGATCCACTCCGGCGGATGGAAGGCGTTTCGCCCTCCTACTGCGACGGCGTTTTGATTTGCCCCACCGGCGCGGGCTGCGTCGTGGCGGTCGATCTGGCAACGCGATCGCTTCTTTGGGGATACCGCTACGGGCGACCGACCGATTCCGGCAACAACGACAACGGTCGCAATGCGGCTTTACTCCAGCAGTTACAGAGCGGTTACAACCCAGGCGCGGGCCCGGTGCCGCGCTGGGCCGATGGCACTGCCACCATCGTTGACGGACGGGTTTTGATAACGCCTCCGGAAGCCGATGCCTTGTATTGTCTCAATCTTGCCGACGGCAAGCCGGTTTGGGGACCACAAACGCGAAAGGACCGCCTCTATATTGGCTGCGTCCACAAGGGCAAGGCCATCCTCGTCGGCCAACATCAGGTTGAAGCCTTACGATTGGAAGACGGCAAGCCAGCCTGGGGCGGTCATCCGTTTTCGCTGCCCGAGGGCGTCACCGTCACCGGTCGCGGTGCTTATGTGGATGGCCACTATTTGCTGCCGCTTTCCAGTGCCGAGGTCTCGTCGATCGATCTTGAGACGGGCAAGACCGCGATGACGGCTAAATCGCGCAGCGGCATCGTGCCGGGGAACCTCGTTTGCTATCGCGGCAAGATATTGTCGCAGGGCTACGATGGGCTCGACATCTTTTGGCAAGTCGACGCCGCGCGGGAAGAAAGCCAACGCCGGCTGGCGGCTAATCCCAACGACGCCGAAGGGTTGACCATCCGCGGCGCGTTTGAATTGGACGCCGGACAGGTTTCTGAAGCCGTCGCGGATTTCCGCCACGCCTACGAAGCCGATACGGAAGCCGATTCGCACCCCCGCACCCGCGAGTTGTATCGCGATGCCTTATTAGTCGGCCTCCGCGACGATTTTGCCCACCATCGGCAAGCGGCCGGCGATCTGGAAAAGCTGCTCGATGACTCGGCGCAAACGGCCGCCTATCTGCGGGCCATGGCCACCGGTTATCAACGTGTGGGCGATTGGCATCAAGCTTTGGAGCAGTATCTGAAGCTGATGAATATCGAGGAAGCCAAGTCGAGCGTGGAGCCGGTCGATCGAACCTATTTGGTGCGCCGCGACCGTTGGATTCAGACGCGACTTGGTCTTCTGCGTAAAGAGGGTGGCAGCGAGGCTGCCGTCGAACTCGATCGCGTCGTGCAGGCACGCTTCGAGGATGCAAAGAAGTCGTCGGGTGTCGATGCATTGAAGAAATTCATCGCTTACTTTGGCACCCAGCCGCAAGGAACACAAGCCCGAACGGAGTTGCTCGATCGGCTCATCAAAGCCGACCGACTGCTGGAGGCCGAACAGTTAATGGCATCGGCTGCCGAATCGTCCAACCGAGCGAACCAAGCGGCCTTGCTGGCCGATATCGTTGAAATGTGCCTCCGCAAGAATCGTATCGGCGAGGCAGTTGCCTCATACCGGCAATTGGCCGCTCATTATTCCGATGTGGCGTGCCGCGGCCCCATGCTGCCCAGCCAGTGGTTGATTGCCCTGGCCGATGGCGACGTCCTCCGAAAGGAACTTCAGAAGCCGCCGCTTACTTGGCCGGTGGGTGAAGTTACCTCCGATACGTCAAATTCGAGCGACGTCCGCACCCGCCAGCGAACCGCCATGGTCATGGGGGGAAACGCCGGCCCGTTCTTTGCCGATACTTCGCTACGATTCGATCCCAACCAGCAGTCGGTGATCGGGCTCGATGGTTTTGGTCGCCAACAGTGGAATGTATCGCTCGCGGAAAACAACAACCGCAATAACAATTATAACTACAACCCTTATAATCCGTACATGGCCTTTCAGAACCAAGCGCGAGGTTGCGGCCACCTCCTGGTCCTATCGATGGGCTCTCGGATTTACGGTCTCGATCCCCTTCGCGGTTCGGCGGGCACGGCTTCCGGGAGCGGCAGTTCCAGTCAAAAGTTGTGGTCGATCGATCTCAACGACCCGACTGCCGATGGCAGCGAGACCAACGTTTTTAACTTCGCGCAGGGGCCGGGGATGTTTCGCCGTGCAAATCAGGTGACGGCCTTTGGACCGATGACCAGCCGCTACGTTTGCTTCATGCGGCTGCGAAGTCTCGTTGCAGCAGATCCTTTGACCGGCGAGTCCA
>JANXOJ010000524.1 GCA_025353625.1 Planctomycetota bacterium
CATCGGCGGTGCAACTGTAGGGCTTGCCTTGCTCGTCAATGCGTCGATCGACGTGGATCGCGCCCAAGGCGACGAGCGATTGGATTTCGCCAAAAAGGTTGTCGATCACGTAACGCCAGTGGCAGAACATGTCGATCATGATGCCGCCGCCATCCTCTTTGCGGTAGTTCCAACTGGGTCGTTGGCACGGCTGATCGATCCCGTCGAAAACCCAATAGCCAAAATCGCCGCGTACCGAAAGGATGCGGCCGAAGAAACCGGTATCGATCAAGTGCTTGAGCTTCAACAGACCCGGCAACCAAAGCTTGTCCTGCACGACGCCGTTCTTCAAGCCTGCCGCAGTCGCCTCGCGATAGAGGGCCAGCGACTCGGGCAGGTTCGTTGCCGTCGGCTTTTCGGCATAGATATGCTTGCCGGCGGCAATCGCTCGCCGCACACCGGGAACGCGCTGGTCGGTCAAGGTCGAGTCAAAATAGATGCCGTAGCGGCCATCGCCCAAGGCAGCATCCAGGTCGGTCGTGTAGTGCTCGACGCCATGCTCCGCGGCGATGCTGCGCAACTTGTTCATGTTGCGGCCAACGAGGATCGGCTCCGGCACGATCATTTCGTCGGGCCCCAGCTTGACGCCCCCCTGTTTGCGAATTGCCAGGACCGACCGAATTAAGTGTTGATTCATCCCCATGCGTCCCGTGACGCCGTTCATAATGATGCCCACGGCATGCGTTTTCATCGATTTCTCCCGCGAAATAGTTTTCGTTGTCCTCCATTCTAATAGTTGCTGGCCGAAACGCTACCGTAACTTGAAATAAGTTTCACTTATGATAAGATATGCTTATGAACATAGAAACCTTGCGCATCTTTTGTGACGTGGTTCAGCATCAGAGTTTCTCCCGCGGGGCCGTGATGAACGGCGTCAGCCAGTCTGCCGCCACACAGTCGGTGCATCGCGTGGAGGAACATTTCAACGTTCAATTGGTCGATCGCAGCAAACGCCCGTTTGTCTTAACTTCTGAGGGGCAAGCGTGTTACGAAGGATTCCGCGAGGTCTTGGAACTCTACGATTCGGTGGAAGCGCGGGTCCGCTCGCTCCGTATGGACATTAGCGGCCTAGTTCGCGTGGCGTCGATCTACTCCGTCGGGCTGCACGACATGCGGCGATGTATGCAGGACTTCATGCGCCTTTACCCGAAGGCAAAAGTGCGGCTGGAATTTCAGCGGCCGAACAAAGTGTACGACGCGGTCAACAACGCCGAGGTTGACCTGGGAATCATTTCCTACCCACTTGCTTCGCCCGATATTGAGGTCATTCCGCTGCGATCGGAGCGGATGGTATTGGTCTGTAGTCCGAAACATCCGCTAGCCAAGGAGGCGTCCGTTACCGCAGAGCATTTGCAGGGCCAGGATTTTATCGCCTTCGATCGCGATTTGAGCATTCGCAAGGAAGTTGATCGCTACTTGCGGCAACAGTCGGTCAATATCCGCATCGTCATGGAATTCGACAATATCGAGACGATCAAGCAGGCGGTGGAAATTGGTGCCGGCGTAAGTATCTTGCCCGAGCCGCCGATTCGAGAAGCGTGCGGGAATGGCAGCCTTGCGGCCGTGGACCTTGTATCTCCTGAACTGCATCGTCCGATCGGCATCATCCATCGGCAACGCAAGGTCTTCACACCCACCGCCGCGAAGTTTGTCGAACTGTTGCAAGACGTTCAAACGAACGGGTGAGACCTATAGGTACTCTGCAAACAGTTCTTTGCACGGACGCGGCAGCACGACTTCGGAGACCAACATGCCCCGTTCGCGAGCCTCTTCCGCAGCCGCATCGACTCCGGCGCGCACGTCGGAGACGCTGCCGGTCATCAGCAAAAGCCCCTTGCCGCCGAGTGCCATGGCGACGTGGATGCGGAAGAGGATCACGTTGGCGGCCTTGGCCGCGCGGTCGGCAGCGGCCAAGATGCTGACTCCGCTAAAGGTTTCGATAACGCCCAAGGCACCCGCTTCGTCCTCGCGCAATGCGACCGACTGGCCCAAGGCAGGGAAGACCGATTCGTGGACGTTGGCCACCATCAACTCGTCGATCACCGCGCTGGCACCGACTTTGACGCCGGCAGCCAGCGACGCCTCGACATCGCTCACCGATCCGCCGACCACAACGAGATACTTGCCGGAGCAGATTGTCCGGGCGATGATTTGGTTCACCGAGCCGGCCTTGAGCATTTCGTCCTGGGCCATGTAGCCCAGTCCGACGCTGGAGAATTCGATCGCGCCAATTGATTTTCCGCTCGACATATCCGTCCCTTTCCGAGGTGGGTGGTGTCGAGCGCAGCGAAGCCCCACCACAATT
>JANXOJ010000240.1 GCA_025353625.1 Planctomycetota bacterium
ACGAAAATTTCCCACCTGAATGCACTTCAAGCGAATGCCCTCATAGAAAACATGCGGGCCATGATCAAGAAAAACGAGGCCGACGGGGACGAAATCCCTTTTTGACGATCCACGATCCAGCATGGTGGCCAGCAATCGCACGGTCACTACTGGATCGATACGACGGCCTATTTATCCGGCGAGTGGGCATTGAGTCTCTAGGTTTTCCGCCGGACGTTTTTGGTCTGAACTATCACGAATTCCGCAAGCTGTCGGCTTCTTTGGCCGAATCGGCGAACGGACAAATCCACTAAAGAAGGAGTTTTTTCATGCCCATATTAGACGCCCGATCCGCAGGCAGTGAGGACGACTTTCACGGAAAGCCCCGCCCCGTTCCAGGTCGATATCATGCGGCCATAAATGCCGCCGAAGAGATTCAATCGAAGCTCAAGGCAACGCCGGGATTAAAGATCGAATTCCAAATAATCGCCGATGGATTACCGCCATCCGGCAAAGGATGCACGTCTGACCAAAGCGGCAAAACGATCCCGCTAACGCTGTATTACGTTGGCGGAGACGAGGAAAAGACAGCGACTTGCCTTTCCCACGTTGCCCGTCTGGCGATGGCCGCCGGCGTACTCTTGCCGGGAGAGTCCAGAGAAGTCGACTGGAACGAGGCTATTGGCCGAGAACTCATCATCGAGATCGGTGAAGAACTGTTCGGAGACAAGAGGGAAAAGAAAGGGTCGTGCGTCACCTACATGGGATTTTGGTCGCTCGGCAACAAGGCCGTTAAGAACGTGCCGCGCGACACGACATCCCCCGGAATGCAGTCGCTATCCAGGGGCGAGGTTAAAGGCCAAAAGCCACCCACCACGACGGATGGCAACACCGAAAAGAAGTCGAAGTACTCGGACCTGTAATTGGTTTTCCGGCGGAACGTCTCAGGTGGTTGCATGAAGGATTTCTTGGCCATTCTGGCAAGTTTTCATCACGCACTTCACGTGACCTCTAACCGTGTTTTCCCGAGCGGCAACCTGATTCGGGATTTTTTTCATTCAACCCTAAGACGTAGCGATGCCAGCAAAAACCGAAGAATTGACGCTGATTTATCGCCACGAACAGATTCGTTTTGACGGGTCCGATGTGGCGATATTGCAGTGCGAAACTCCCGAGCAGACGCCTGCACCCGATAGTCAGTTGTTGGCATTTGTCAATCCACCCGTAATCGTCAAGTGCGAGTGCCCGCCCGATGAGCTTATAACCGGCCTGTCGTATCGATTTTACGGCCACTGGATGACGCACCACAAATACGGACAGCAGTTCCAGGCCCGCACCTACGTTCGCTGCCAGCCGCACGGAAGAGGTGGCATCATTCGGTATTTGCTCACGACTTGCGCCGGGTGCGGCATGGGTAAGGCGACGGCAGAAAAGATGTGGGAAAAGTTTAAATCCGATGCGGTTCGGATTCTGCGCGAAGAACCGGAGGTCGCGGCGGCTGCGGTAGGGATGCAGCATTTCACGGCGGAAAAAGCCGTCGCGGCCGCCGCGGTCCTCAAGGAGGAGTCGGCCCTGGAAGCAGTGTCAATCGACGTAATTGATTTGTTGGGCGGTCGCGGATTCCCGAAGGACACGCCGAAAAAATGTATCGATAAGTGGGGAAATCGTACCGCCGTCCTACTTAAAAAAAATCCATATCTCTTGATGCTGTTTCGCGGCTGCGGGTTCGGCCTGACCGACAAGATGTATCTCGACATGGGGGGCAACCCGGCGGCGTTGAAGCGGCAGGCCCTCTGTGCCTGGAACGCCGTCGCCCGAGACACCGATGGGCATACATGGTATCGTCCAGAATTCGTAGAAATGGGCCTACGTGGAAAAATCGGTGGCACTTTGGTTCGACCGATCGACGCGATGAAGCTCGCCAAGCGGGCCGGTGCTTTGTCGGTGTTCCGAGACGCCGACAACAAGCCATGGGTGGCGGAGGCCAAAAAAGCCGCGAACGAAAGAACCATCGCCGAGCATGTCTTGGGGATGATGGCGGAACCATCGCGATGGCCGGAAGCAACGCTCACCGATCTTACCGAGCATCAGCAGACGCAATTGGCAGTAGCCCTGAAATCGTCCGTTTGCGTCCTGGCCGGCTCGCCTGGGACTGGCAAGACATTCACAATTGCCAGACTAATAGGACGGATCATCGAGCTTTGCG
>JANXOJ010000279.1 GCA_025353625.1 Planctomycetota bacterium
CCGGGCCAACGGCCCGCGCATTCTTGAGCCAGTTGAACCCTGAATTTGATCCGCTATACTGATAATTGCCCGGTGGAACGGAGTCGGGCTATACTGGGAGGCAACCCGACGAGAGATAACCGGGCCAGGGCGGATGAATAGTTCGGCAACAGCCCTGGCGGCTTGCGCCTCCATGACTGCCCTTTAACTTCAATACATTCAGTTGCCCCGTCATGCCTTAAAAAATCCACTACAATGCCGCTCGAAAACCTGGCCATTCCTAGGGGATTTTACCCACATATTTGGCTTCGGAGCCTATAATGGAGCTTGCTCGAACTTTCACTCTGTCGGCTCGGGGGCGGTAGTGAGTTGACGGCAAAAGTTCCGGCTTGGAGACCCTTTCATGGTCGCTTCACTACTACTGATTGGTTGTATCGTTTCCGCACAGCCGGAAACCGCAGACGCAAACTTGCAAAACGATGTACGCAAGCTCGTCAAGCAATTGGACGCCGACAAACAGTCCGAGCGAGAAGCGGCCAAAGCCCTCTTGCTTCAACGCGGGCCATCGATTCTCGACTTTTTACCGCAGCCGGACTCGGCAAAAAACGAGCAGGTTCGCACCTATCTTCTCGATCTCCGCCAGCAACTTCAAAAGTCCCAGGCAGAGGCGAGCGTTGCCGCTTCGACGATCACACTGCACGCCAAAAGAATGAAGCTCTCGAAAGTTCTCGCAGAGTTGCAAAAGCAGTCGGGCAATGCGATTGCCGACCTGCCCCGGCAAGCCGACGAGCCGATCCCCGACCCGGAAATCGCAGTCGATTTTGATCAACGACCGTTCTGGCAAGCCCTGGACGAAGTTCTCGATCGGGGGCAGTTGTCCGTTTATCCTTATGGGCAGCCCGACGCCTTGCAGATCGTGCCGCGCGGGGCGAACGATCTGCCGCGATCCAGTCGGGCGTCGATCGCCGGGCCGATGCGGATCGATGCGGTTCGGGCAACGGCCAAACGCGAGTTGCGATCGTCGTCCCCGGCCGCATTGCAGATTGTTTTGGAAGCGGCCTGGGAACCGAGGCTTCATCCCATTGCCATCAAGCAGCGCATGGCCGACGTCAAAGTCACCGATGCCTTCGGCACCGCGTTGGCCCTGGACGATCCCGAGGCAGAGAAAGAAGCGTTCCCCCGCCGGGGCAGTTCCGCCATTGAAATGGACATCGCCCTCGCCATGCCGCCGCAAGCGATAAAGGAAATCGCCTCCATCAAAGGCTCGTTGCGGGCCATGCTACTGGGCCGCGTGGAGACGTTTAAGTTCAATCGCTTACTTGCCGGCAAGCAGGAAAAGCGGATCGCCGGGGCGAGGGTTGCCATCGACGAATTCCGCAAAAATGGCGACACCTGGGAGGTTCTCCTCCGCCTCCATTTTGACAATGCGGGCGATGCCCTGGAATCGCACCGAAATTGGGTCTTGCAAAACGAGGCGTTCCTAGAAGACGATGCCGGCAAACCGATCCCTTACGATTCGATGGAAACCACCGCCCGATCCAAAAACGAAATCGGCGTCGGCTACGTCTTTGCCCTCGCGGCAGGACAGTCGCCGGAGAAGATGAACTTTGTGTACAAGACGCCGGCGATGGTTTTTACGAAGGATTTTTTGTATGAGGTGAAGGGAGTTAAATTGCCGTAGGGGGGAAAATATGATCGACGAAATTCAATGCCCGAATTTCCGAAAAAGACCGCCGCGCACTCCGTCTTACGTGCCTTGACTTTAGACATTCCCAGCCCCCCCATGTTGGGCGATCCGCCCTCGCCGCCAAATTCCTCTCTTCCGGCTTGCATTTATCCGCCGTTGAAGCCATAGTGGTTAGAGGGCTTTTCTCGGGCCAGTTGTATCAATGGGGTCGATTATGTCGTTGAAAACCGGAACTTGTTTGCGTGCCATGAGACAGACATTTCTAATTCTAGTGGGGCTGGTGCTCTTGGGGGCATTTACGTCGCAGGCACGAAGCGATCAACCTGCGGGAGACTTGCAGGCCCAGTTGGCGGCGGGCGAGTTTGCCCCTGCCGTTGAAGCGGCCCAAAAGGCAGCCGATCCAAAGCAGCGCGATCTCATGCTTGCTCAAGTCGCGGCGGCGCAAGTTCAAGCGGGTGCCCCGAATGCTGCCGTGAAGACCGTCGCCCGCGTGGGCGATGACCGCGTTCGAGCTCATATCTTGGCACAACCGGCAGTGGGTGGCGGTGGTGCTCCGGGTCAGGCGCAGGGCGGAGCCGCCGACTTCCAACCTCTGATAGACCTCATCACCCAGACCGTGGCCACCAAGTCGTGGCTCGACAATGGCGGAACGGGCACTATGTCGCCCTTTCCCACCGGTGTGTGGGTCGATCCCCAGGGCATGTTGCGTCCCTTGATGAAAGAGTCAACCGGCGACGAGCTTGCTACAATCCGCGCCAACCGTCAACAGCAGTCCGATCAGAACGACGCTCGCAAGACTTCGCCCTTGCGGATGATCTCGCTGACGCGGTTGGAGAAGCAAATTCAACTCAATCGGGCCCTCGGCCAAGGTGCCGACGAAACGCAAAAATACCTCGCCGGTTTGCAGCGCATCGAATACGTCTTCGTCTATCCGGAAACGAACGATCTGGTGATTGCCGGGCCGGCCGGCGATTGGGTCGTCGGCCAGGAAGATCGCGTTGTCTCGCGCCAGACGAGCGGCCCCGTTGTGCTTCTCGATGACCTCGTCGTCATCTTTCGCCACATGCTCGGCAGCCGCGATGCCATGTTCGGCTGCATGATCAATCCGCGTCAGGAAAACTTGAAGAAAGCCCAGGAGTTCCTGGGCCAATGGAGCCATCGGCCCATTCCCGCCGGGCCGGTTGCTCGCAAGGCTTGGTGCGAACAACTTCGCGCGGCGGTCGGCACGCAAGATATCGAAGTCTTCGGCGGATTGGACCCACGCACCCGTGCGGCGCGGACGCTCGTCGAGGCCGACTATCGCATGAAGCTCGTCGGCATGGGCCTGGAAGAAGGCGTGCCGGGCGTGGTGAGCTACTTGAATCTCATCAAGGGTGCCCCGCCGAAAGATATGGGCGTGCTGCGTTGGTGGTTCACGCTCAACTACGAGTCGATCCTAGCCTCGCAGGATCACTTGGCCTTCAATATCCGAGGACAGGGCGTGAAGGTGGAAAGCGAAAACGAGCATCTCACCGCCACGGGCGAGCGCGTCCACACGGGCGAATCGGAACCGCTCAATCGGAAGTTCGCGGAAAGCTTCACGAAGCATTTTGACGAGCTATGCGTCAAGTATCCCGTCTATGCCGAATTGCGAAACCTGTGCGACTTGGCTCTGGCTGCATCGCTGGTTCGCGAAGAAAATCTGACCGACAAAGCCAACTGGCACATGACCTGCTTCGGCAACCCCAGCGCGTTTGCCGTCGAAATGGGCGAGGCCCCCAAGGAAGTCGATGCCATCGTCAACTGCCGCTTGGTCGATCAACGGCACTTTGTTGCCGGTGTAAGCGGCGGCGTGATGGTGAAGACCAAGGAGTTGGTCGGCAAGCTGGAAAGCTCTCCAAAGCTTGGGGAGAAGCTTCCCCGCTCTGCTCCAAAGCCGCAATCGGCCGACCGCTGGTGGTGGGACTGATCTTTTCTCCCATAGCAGCGTCTACTCGTGGTCGCGGGAAAGGTGCCGCCTTCTTGCTCCCCTCTCCCGTAAGCGGGAGGGGGGAGTTTTTAGTTGGGGCCGTTGAATTTCTAGGCCAAAAAGGGTATAATCCCAATCTTTGCTTTCGTGCCGCACGTGGAAGAAAGGATGCCTCTTGGCTACCGATTCAAACCTCCCCCCCGACCCGCCTGAACTGCCCGATCCGGGGAATTCCATCCCCTTGGGAATGCGCTCGCCCAGCGTCGATATCTCGGGCGGTCGGCTCATCCCGTTGGCCATCGACGAGGAGCTAAAGAACAGCTATCTGACCTATGCCATGAGCGTGATCGTTAGCCGCGCCCTGCCCGACGTCCGCGATGGGTTGAAACCGTCGCAGCGGCGGATAATCGTTGCCATGTCGGACCTTGGCCTCACGCCCGGTGCATCGACTTCCAAGTGTGCGGGCATCGTCGGCGAGACGATGAAGCGTTACCACCCGCACGGCGACCAGGCGATCTATCCCACCTTGGTCCGCCTTGCCCAGGAATGGAACACTCGCTACCCGTTGATCGATAAGCAGGGCAACTTCGGATCGATTGCCGGCCTGCCTCCCGCAGCCATGCGATATACCGAGGCGCGGATGTCGTCGGTTGCCGCGCTGATGATCGACGACGTGAAGATGGATACGGTGGACTATCTACCGACGTACGACGAAAAGGGGACCGAGCCGAGCGTGCTGCCGTCGAAGTTCCCGAACCTGCTGGTGAACGGCTCGCAGGGCATCGCCGTCGGCATGGCAACTTCCATCCCGCCGCACAATCTCGTTGAAGTTTGCGACGCCTTGATCCGCTTGATCGATGATCCAGATGTTTCCGGCGACGAAATTTTGGAAATCGTTCCCGGCCCCGACTTTCCCACGGGAAATATCGTTTGCGGTCGGGCCGGATTGCGGCGCGGCTATCTCACGGGCCGTAGTACGATCACGCTCCGCGCGCGGGCCGTAATTGAAGAGCACGGCAAGGGCCGCTACCGCATCGTGATCAACGAGGTGCCCTATCAGGCCGCCCGCGACCGCGTGGAAGAGCGGATCGCGGAACTGGTCAACGACGGCCGCATCCCTGGAATCTCGGCCAGTCGCAACGAAAGCGACTTGAAAGAGCCGGTTCGCCTCGTCTTGGAATTGAAGCGCGACGCCGACCCGGAAGTGGTACTGAATCAACTTTACCAGTTCTCGCCGCTCCAAGATACGTTTTCGCTGATCTTCCTCGCATTGGTCGATGGCAAGCCGCGCGTGTTGAGCTTCAAGGAGCTATTGGAAGAGTTCATCCGCCACCGCGAGTTTGTCATCCGCCGCCGCACGCAGCACATGCTGGCCAAAGCCCGGCAGCGGAAGCATACGGTCGAGGGCTTGCTGCTTGCCTTGGCCGATATCGACCAAGTGATCCGCACGATTCGCTCGTCGGCCAATCAGGAGGAGGCCAAGCGGCGGCTGATCCAGATCCAGACGCCGGCCGCCATGCTGCAACGTGCGTTGGGCGACGATGGCTTTGCGCTCTTTCAATCGGAGCGCGGCGCACAAGAGACGTATGCCCTCACGCCGGTTCAGGCCGACGCCATTTTGCGCATGACGCTGGGCCAATTAGTGAACCTCGAACAGGAAAAGCTCGGCGGCGAACATCGCGAGTTGCTGGAGAAGATTCGCGAGTTCAACCGCATCCTCTCGGATCGCAAGAACATCCTCGACATCATCCGCGAAGACCTCCGGGAGCTCAAGAGGCGATATCCCGAGCCGCGCCGCACGGAAATTAGCGGCGAAGAGCTCGGCCAGATCGATCTTGAAGACTTGATCCCGGAAGAGACGATGGTCGTCTCCATCAGCACCAACGGCTACATCAAGCGGACCCCCATGACGGCCTACCGCGCACAGCATCGCGGCGGCAAGGGGCTGACCGGTGCCCGCACCGAGGACGAAGACCCCATCGAGCATCTCTTCGTCGCCAGCACGCATTCTTACCTCTTGTTCTTTACGAACCAGGGCAAGGTTTATTGGCGCAAGGTCTACGACTTACCGCAACTCGGTCGCGATAGTCGCGGGCGAGCGGTCGTCAATCTGCTCAGCCTTCAAGAGGGCGAGAAGATCATGGACTGCCGCGCGATTCGCGATTTTTCGATGCCGGACCACTATCTCATCATGGCCACGGCCAACGGCCTGGTGAAAAAGACGCCCCTGGAAGCCTATAGCCGTCCTCGGCCCGGAGGTATCATCGCCATCAAACTCCGCGAAGGCGACCACTTGGTCGATGTCAACGTCGTGCATGCGGGCGAGGAGATCGTACTGGCCACCGCCAAGGGCATGGCGATCCGCTTCAAGGAATCCGACGCACGCCCGATGGGACGCGATTCGAGCGGCGTGAAGGGCATCCGCCTCGGCAAGGGCGACTTGGTCGTCGGCATGCTCGTGGCCGATCCCGACGCAACGCTTCTAACGGCATGTGCCAACGGCTACGGAAAGCGAACGCCCTTCGGCGCGAATTTGCCGATCGATCCGACCGCCGCAACGGCGTCCGCCGGCGAAGGCACCGAGGGCGTAGGCACCGAGGGCGACGATGAGATTTTGGATCGAGATCCGCCGGAAGAACCGGCCGATATCGAGGGCGAAGCGGACGGCGACGTCGATGGCGAGCAGTCGTCGCAGCGATCCTATCGCACGCAGCGGCGCGGCGGCAAGGGCATTCGCGATATCAAGACCACCACCCGCAACGGGCCGGTGATCGGCATTGTCCGCATCTGCGAAGGCGACCAGCTTTTGATGATGACCGCTCGAGGCAAGATTCAACGGATTCCCTCCGACGATATCAGCATCATCGGCCGCAACACGCAGGGCGTGCGGTTCATGAATCTCGACGAAGGCGATACCTTGGTGGCCGTTAAACGCGTCGCCAAGGAAGACGCCGCCGATAAGCCCAAAAATGATCTGGAAATTGAAGAAGCCTCAGCATGAAACTTGCAGTTATTGGAACGGGCTACGTAGGGTTGGTCTCCGGCACTTGCTTCGCCGAAACGGGAAACGACGTCACCTGCATCGATTGCGATGCCAAGAAGATTGAGCTCCTGCTCGGCGGCAAGGTGCCGATCTACGAACCCGGTTTGGCCGAATTAGTCGAGCGAAACGTGGAAGCCGGCTTGCTCCACTTCACCACCGACCTCAAGGCGGGCGTCTCACCGGCCAAGATCGTATTCTTGGCCGTCGGCACTCCGCCCGCCGACGATGGCAGCGTCAATCTGTCGGCACTTTGGGCCGTAGTCGATGAGCTGGCGCCGCACTTGGCACTCGATGCCATCATCGTACTGAAGAGTACCGTCCCCGTGGGCACGAATGCCGCCGTGACCGCTCGACTGCTGAAGCTGACCGGCCGCAAGTGCCGCGTTGCCAACAACCCGGAGTTCCTCAAGGAAGGGGCGGCCATCGACGATTTCATGAAGCCCGATCGCGTCGTCATCGGCACGACCGACAGCGAGGTCCAAGATGTGCTCTCCGACCTTTATCGGCCCTACCTGCGAACCGACAAACCGCTCTTGACCATGTCGCCGGAAAGTGCGGAGATGACGAAGTACGTCGCCAACGCCCTGCTCTCGACAAAGATCAGCTTCATCAACGAAATGGCCAACATCTGCGAGCGGGCTGGAGCCAATATCAACGACATTCGCCGAGGCATTGGGCACGATAGCCGCATCGGCTTTGCGTTCTTGTTTCCCGGCGTCGGCTATGGCGGCAGCTGCTTTCCCAAGGATGTCCGCGCGCTGGCCGCCGTCGCTCGGGCAAACGGCGTCGAGCCCCGCATCCTCGACTCGGTCCACGAGGTCAACGTCTTCCAGAAATCGGTGCTGTTCACAAAAATATCAAAGCATTTCCAAGGTGCATTGAAGGGACTTACCCTCGGCGTCTGGGGGCTTGCCTTCAAGCCGGGCACGGACGATATTCGCGAAGCTCCTTCGCTGGTTCTCATCGATAGTCTGCTCGCCCAGGGAGTGAAAGTCCGCGTGTACGATCCCGAGGCGATGGCCAACATGCGCGAACTTTACGGCGATCGCCTCGACTATTGCGAACATCGCGATGATGCGGCTGTCGGAGCCGATGCCCTGGCCATCGTCACCGAATGGAAGCACTTCATCAACCCCGATTTCGACAAGCTGCGCGGGGCGATGCGGCAGGCGGTGATTTTCGATGGACGCAATCTTTACCGCTCGGAGCAGATGAAGAAAGCAGGCTTTCGCTACTACAGCATCGGTCGCCCGGCGGTATGAGGCCGAGTGCTTTGTCGTAGCACTGAATTGGAGTTGCGACCCTACAAGCCTGAAGCGCAAGCGAAGGAAATCGCCGGGAAAACCTTCGCTTGCGCTTCAGGCTCGTTTTGACCATAATCCTAAATCTAAGCGTTGACGAAGCACTAGGATCAATGATCGAACATTTTCCGCTGATGATTTCAGGTACGCAGGCCGCATCCGCTCGCGGCGAAGTGCGGTCTCCTTGGGACGGTTCGCTGCTGGCCACGTTCGATCGTGTCGATCTTCACGGTGCCCAGCAGGCATTGGCGACTGCCGACGCCCTATTTCGCAATCGCGACGCTTGGCTTAGCCCGGCTCGTCGGATCGATATCCTCCGCCGTGCCGCCGAACTGATGCACGCTCGTCGCAACGAATTGGCGATGGAAGCCGCTCGGGAAGGTGGCAAGCCGCTCGCCGATTCGCGGATCGAGGCCGATCGCGCCATCGATAGTATCCGGCTCTGCCTCGAAACGCTCCGCCATTTAGCCGGCGAACAGGTGCCGATGGGCAGCACGCCCGCCTCGGCGGGACGTTGGGCCTTCACGCAGCACGAGCCGATCGGGCCGGTGCTGGCCTTTTCGGCCTTCAATCATCCTTTGAACCTCATCGCCCATCAGGTTGGTCCCGCCATTGCGGCAGGTTGCCCGATTGCGATCAAGCCGTCCGAGGCGACGCCGCTTTCCTGCTTCCGCCTGGTTCAAATACTTCGCGAAGCCGGGCTGCCCGACGCATGGTGCCAGCCGCTCGTGCCGGTCGATCTGGATGTCGCCAACCAGATCGCGAGCGACCCGCGCATTGCTTTTTTCAGTTTCATCGGCAGCGGCGAAGTCGGCTGGCGGCTGCGTCGTCAGCTGGCCCCCGGCACTCGATGCTCGCTGGAGCATGGCGGAGTTGCCCCGGTGATCGTGGCGGCCGATGCCGATCTCGATGATGCCTTGCCCTTATTGGCCAAAGGAGGCTTCTATCACGCCGGGCAGGTCTGCGTTTCCGTGCAGCGGGTCTTTGCCGATAGGTCTATCGCGCTCTCGCTGGCCGAAAAACTTGCCGCCGTTGCCGACCGACTGCACGTCGGCGACCCGACGTTATTGGAAACCGAAGTCGGCCCGCTCATTCGTCCTGCCGAAGTTACGCGCGTCGATCAATGGATGCGAGAAGCAGTGCAAGCCGGGGCAACGCTACTTTGCGGCGGCCGGGCGTTGCCGAACAATTGCTATGCTCCAACCGTGCTTTACAATCCGCCCGACGGCACGCGGGTGATGACCCAAGAGGTTTTCGGCCCGGTGGTCTGCGTATCGCCGTGCGACTCGATGGACGAGGCAATCGCGCGTGCGAACGGCGTTGCCTATGCGTTCCAAGCGGCCATCTTCACGCGGGACATCGACACGGCCCTCCGTGCGGCGCGGCGACTCGATGCGTCGGCGGTCATGGTCAACGACCACACGGCCTTCCGCGTCGATTGGATGCCGTTCGCCGGATTGCGTCGCTCGGGCCTCGGCGTCGGCGGCATCCCGCACACCGTTGAGGAAATGACGGTGCAGAAGATGATTGTGATACGGTCGAAAGAGTTGTAGGTTGTGGTGCAGGCGTCTCGCCTTACCGTCGCAATTTGAGTACGTAATCTTCCCATTCCGTCTGGAATTCGCCCATGTCTTTACTGCCCACGATCTTCGTCAGCGTTGCATAACCGGTCGGGTCGGCTTCCTGTTTCTCGCTAAAACTGCGGTAGAACTTCTGCAATAGCCCCTGCTGCTGCAAGTAGTAGCACAAGTATCGGGCTTGCGAGTAATTAGTGCCGCGATCGTCTTTGTCGTAGAACTCGGTTTCGGTAGTGCTGCAAAGTTTTTTGAAGCTGGCGAGGTTCTTTGTGCGAATTGCCTCTTGCAGTCGCGGCAACCGCCAATTCGTATATCCGTGGATTTCGCCTTCGACCTCTCCGCTTTGCTCGTAGAGCGAGCCGAGTCCTTCGTTGAACCAGGCAGGGCATTTGGGGAAATTCGCCGCCACGAACGGATGCACGATCTCATGTACGAGCGTCCCGCCGCCGGTCGCAATGTTCATCACCAACGCCTTGTCCTCGTGCGAGTAGTATCCGAAAGGCGTGTCGGGCGTCTTGCCGAAGAGCCGCTTGCAATTCGCTTCGTAGCTCTGTTTATCCTTGAAGAGCCAGATGTCGAGAATCTGTTGCGGGTCTTTCTGGAAGTAGAGTTTCTTGAGCCGCTTAACGGCCCATTGCACCGTGTTCTCAGCGCGCTCGCGGACCATTTCCGCCGGCTCGTCGCCGACGACGACAAACGGCGGTGCGATAACTACGGTGAAGTCCTTGGAGGGGAGCTTCTTCTGCAAGGCTTGGACGTGCGCTGTGTAGTCGGCCGCCGTGAATTGACGAGTCGGCGTTGAACTCGGCTTCGCCTTCTCGACGGGTTCCGCGCGTAGGTTGGCGCGGCCGTGGATCATCCCAAGAAGAAGGAACAACCGGAGGCCCAAACGCACGACATATCTTACACGCATGGAAATTTCCTTTTCCGGGTGGCATTCGTTCCAGCTTGAATGCCTTCATTTAACCGGAAGGCATCGGCGATGGCGATCCCGTACTCCGTCGGGTTCAACGAGGATCGGGCACAACTACCAGTTTCCTGCGACGGAAAAATCTTTCTGGCAACCAATTCCGGCTGGGACTCATACCTCTGTGTGGGTGATCTATCTTGCAACAGGTGTTCAAAAATACTGCATTAAAAAAGAACAGGCGGGCCTTGTTTCGCTCGGGTAAACGAAACCAAGACCCGCCCGCGTTGGAAGGGAAGCTTGAGCTTCAGCCCATCGAATGGGTGTTCTTAATGTACGGGAGGGGGGATTGGGTGACCTCCCGTACCGGATGAGCTTGCGCGACTGCCAGCGCACCTTCAAGTGCTTTTGCGGAACTCCGCAAGACGGCCGGTTTCGAGGTGTTCCGGCCCCGAAACCGCAGCATCGTCTTGCAGGAGAACCATCAAACTCCTATCGCAATTCAGAGGGAAATTCGCCTGGCATAGCGACAAAACTGAACTGCGCTAGGCTTCTCATTCGTCCGGCCCCATGGCGGCATGGCCTCTTCTCTGAGGACTGCCCCAAAATTCACCTGCGAAACGGTCCTCTCGGATCATTCTCATTTGAATTTGGGATTGGTCCCTTTCCGGCCCCGTCAAATCGTGCTTGGGAGGAATGTCCATTACCTATTGCAACCGGCGTGCCAAACGGCCAAAAGATTTGCATCCACGCCCCCCTGCGCCGACGCGCACATCTTGGAATGCACCCCAAAGAAGTGTTCTCCGGACGTTTTTCAGTTCTCCAGTTCTTCGCAGGGTTGCCCACAATGCTCTTGCGGCCCATCGAGTGAAAAACGACAATCCGGCACTTGCATTGCAGTCGGCTGAAAGCAATACGTTTCGAGTGCGGGCTTCCATGAACCGCAGCGCAAAGAAATCCTTCAAGGTACAATCCATGCGTCCAATCCATCGAGTGTTGCTTGTCGTGCTGCTGGCTGCCGGCATCGTGGCTGCGGCGGTTTGCGGGGAAAAACTTTACCTTGCGCCGCTGGTCGTGCAGTCCAATCGAGCCGATGCAACCGACGGGCGAGTTGACGAGCTGCCGGCAGTCTGTCTGGAAGAGCTTGCGACGATGGGGCCGTCGGCGATTGTGAGCGAGAGGTCATCGGCTGAAGACCGACCAGATTCCGGCAGCGGAAACGTGCTGCGCCCTATGCCGGACGGCAATTCGTCACGAGCGACCTCCGTATCCCAGCGAGAAATTTCCGTGGAGGCATCCTTGGCGGTGAATCGGCCGACCGCACTCGATGCGGCGAGCGAACCGCGACGATCTCCCCCCGGCAGCGATTCGATGGCACTGCCCATTCCCAGTGCGAGCCCGAGCGATTCGATTGGGAGCACCACCAAGGTCTCGGTACACGAACGGCAAGATGCTCCTGTAACCGCCGTTCGATTTCCGGTTGTCGTGGATGAATTGACGACCTCAGAAACGTTCGCCGATTCGCTGCGTTCGTCCGACGTGATGGAGTTGATGCGGCAATTGCGATCGGAGGACGGCGGCAAGCGAACGGTTTCGCGGACAGAGTTGCGCCGTCGTGGATATAGCGAGGTCGATCTGGAGCTTGCCCGGCAGCTTTACAGCCCCGATGCGGAAACCCGCAAGCAGTTGGCGCGAACGGTGCCGAGGCTCGAGAGCGTCGATGCATCGCGCTGGCTGATGTGGCTTGCGCTCGATCCGGAGCCGGAAGTTCGCAGGGCGGCGATTACGACATTGGCAACGACGGGCGATCCGGGATTGTTGGAGCGCGTTGAGGCGATGGTGGCAAAGGACACCGATCCGCAAATTCAGGCATTGGCCGGCCAGATTGCCAAGCAACGCGAGATGGCGGCAGGGCGCGGCGAGAAGTGACCGCTAGTCCGGTTTATCGGCGCATTCATCTCGCGGAACGAGATGAGTACGTTAGCCACTGGGCCTTGGTCACTGGGCCTTGGTCACTGGGCCTTGGTCGTTGGACGTTTTCCCACGTGGACTTCCGACGTCCGCAACCGCTGCACGAGATCCCGAACGTGCTTCTCCAAGTACGGCAGAGCTTCGTGGGCCTCGGCGCAATCCAAGTCGTCGATGTGCCAGTATTCAATGCGGTCTTGCCACTGAGGAAATTGGTTCGTCATCAGCGCGCGGTGTTCCGCTTCCTTGACGGCCACAACGAGGTCGGCCTCGGCCAGATCGGTAAGCGTGAGGCCGATTGGCTCGCGATGGGGGCCGGCCAGCGGTATGCCGTGGCTTTGCAAAGCCTTGATGGTATGGTGCGAAATGGGGCCAATGTTCCCCCAAAACCCGACCATCAGACCGCGCGAGTCGGCCTCCCAGGCCAGCGACTCGCGCGCGGCCAGCCAATTGAAGTAGTGTTCCGCAAAGCGGCTGCGGTAGTAATTCGCCGAACAGAGGAAAATAATCTTTTTCTTCATGCCGCAATTATAGCCGGGGTCTTGACCGAAGGCTACGGCATTACTATTCTTCAGTAACCTATTAACCAAAATTAAACCTAAGCCTATCAGGAGTGAATGGGATGTCCGAACCCAAAGCAGCTGGAACCGCACCGATAAAAGTAACGCTGGAAGCGGGCCGGCACGCCTGGTGCGCGTGCGGCGAGTCAAAAACCCAGCCATTTTGCGATGGTTCGCATCGCGGCGGCACTTTCGTGCCCTTGAAGTTCACGCTGGAAGCGGGCAAGGAAGCCTTTCTCTGCACCTGCAAGCAGACGAAAAACGCACCCTATTGCGACGGTAGCCATAAGGCACTGTAACATAAGGTGCTGTAACATAAGGCGCTGTAACATAAGGTGTAAAGGGTCTCGCACATGCCACTCGACGTTTTTTGCATCGCGTTGGGAACTGCGATCGGTTTGGGCTTGACCATCGGCTTTGAGCGGCAAATGGGCCAGCATCCGGCCGGCTTGCGAACGAACGCCCTGGTCTGCGGCGGCGCGGCTCTGTTTGTCTTGTTCGCACGAGCCATCAACCAAGGAAATGACATGCCGCGCGTGGCCGGGCAGATTATCACCGGCATCGGCTTTCTGGGCGGCGGCGTGATCCTCCGCGAAGGCATGACCGTGCGCGGGCTAACCACGGCGGCAACGCTGTGGTGCAGCGCGGCGGTCGGTGCGCTTTGCGGGGCCGGCTTCACCGTCGAAGCGGCCATCGGTACGGCGACCATCCTGGGCACGAATTTCTGTTTGAACCCCGTCAGTCGTTGGATCGACCGCTGGGTCGCTACGCGGGTCTACATCGAGACCAGCTATCGGCTGCGCGCGATTTGCAAAGCGAGCGAAGAGCGACACGTGCGTCGCATGTTGACCGATCTGGTTGCCGCCCACGGCGACATGCTCCTGCACGGCATCGCCATCCACGCCACCGATAGCCCCGATAAGGGAATCGTGGTAGCCGACATCGTGATGCACGTTCGCGACGAGCATGGCTTGCAGGAGATACTTACGGCCGTCAACGCCGATCCCACGACCTTCTCGGCAAGTTGGCATCGACAGTAGTTCCGTCAACGCGGCCGTCGCAAGCCACCATCGTCGGACGGCGATACGAATACTCCGTGCGCCGCAACACGGGCTCCCGCGCAGACCCCGTAAACCAAGTGGATCAACTTACCGTGCTGCCGCGCCTTGCGGCTCGATTGGCGGCCTTCTTAGCCGCTTGAATGGCGGGCACGTCCTTGCCGGGTGCGGTCGGATGATCATCGAGTACCTTCCGCAAATTCTTGCGCGATGCAACCACCGCTGCATCCGTCGCGTCGCTTGCAACGGCGATCTCCTTGAACGGTGCCTCAATGAGGTCGAACAGTTCTCCCTTGTTGGTCAACTTGTAGCGGGCATCGCGAGCGTACGATTTGCCGTTGAGCTCCATGTAAATCCAATCGCGCGGCGTACCCTTTTCGCCCTTGATCTGTGCGGCAAAGCTGCGGCTATCGAGCGTTACCCCCTGCGGCAAGGCGGCTCCGCCCAGTTCGGCGAACGTCGCGAAGAAGTCCGTGAAGTCGGTCAGGTCGCGATTCACCTTGCCGGCCGGAGTGACGCCGGGCCAATTGACAACCAGCGGCACGCGACTGCCGCCTTCCAGCATGGTGGCCTTCCGGCCAATGATTTTCTTTCCGTCGACGGTCGAGAGATTGACGCCAAATTGGGCCGTGCCGTTGTCGCCGGTGAAAATAACGAGCGTATTTTCGCGGAGATGCTGCCGGTCCAGCACCGCCATTAGCCGCCCGACGAGCTGGTCCATATATTCAATGTTGGCCGTATAGAGCTCATCTTTGGTAGCACCCGGCTTGCTGTCGGGCGTGCGGACAATGGGGCCGTGGATATGCGACATCGGATAGTATAGAAAGAAAGGCTGATCGTGGTGCTTCGTAATAAAATCGTCGATGAAGCGGTGCATGATATTGGGCAAATATCGCTGCGCGGGCAGATCGACCTGCTGGCCGTTGACGTTGTAATGCGTCGTCTGTTTCCGCCAATAACGGCCGCTGCCGGGGAAGACGAGGTATTCATCGAATCCCCATTCGCCCGGCCCGAACGACATCTGTCCCCACTTGCCGACGCTGGCCGTCACGTAGCCGGCCTTTTTCATAATTGTCGGCAGCATGATTTCATGGCCGGGCTGGATGGCATTATGGCTTTGGTTGTTGATGAGGCCGGTGCGGAACGGATAGCGTCCGGTGAGAACCTCGCAGCGCGAGGGTCCGCAGAGCGGCGTGGCATAGCAATACTCAAATCGGGTACCGCCTTTGGCGAGCGAATCGATATGCGGCGTCTTGTAGGGCCCGCCGCTACAGCCGACATCGCCAATGCCAACATCATCGGAAAGGATGAAGATGATATTGGGCTTTTTGGGGGAAGCGGTGCTTGCGGCTGCGGCAAAATGCGGCAGTGCGATTAGAGTTGCGGCAATAAGTGAAAGCGGGCAGGTTAATCGCTTCATGGTATGCTCCTCTTTGCTGAGTAGGGCTGAGTAATACGGTGTCGAGCGTTCGAATGCTTCAGCATCCGATGCGAAGACCCATCAAAATATCGCTTTCCGTTGGTGGGTCTTTGCGGTCCATGCATGGATGGTGCGCTCGACGCCACCCTAGTTACTTTCCTTGCCAGGCCACTTTGCCGACGAAAAATGGCCCCATTTTCTCCATGTGCGCCGAGGTCTGTTTGGTCTTGCGCATCCGCTGCACGATGGCCGAGAGCGGATGAAGATTCGGCCCGAGCAGCCCGATTACAAAATCATTGTCGTTCTTGTCGAGGCCGAAACAGGCCAGGCGAATGTCGTGTCCCAGCCCGGCCTTGCCGTAGGCGCGGCCGATACCGCCATGTTCCATTAACGCCAGACGCTGCTCATCGCCGGAAAGTTGCTCGAACGACCCGGCACGACGCAAGGGATAAAAAATAACCCAACGAAATTCCGGGTCGGTGGCGCGGCTGCGAGGGCGCGTAATCAGGGCCTCTTCCAGATCGGTCTCGTAGCCCTGCGAGTAGGTCCGCCCCAGCATGGTGTATTCGGGCTTGGGCGTCAACGTGGAAAACGGCGGTTGATTTAAGAAGCAGCGCGCCGCAGAAACAAAGTAATCTGGGTTTTCGCTCATGAGCAGCAAGCCGACCCCGCGCGCATCGTTTATATCCTCGTACAGTGCGGCGTCGATCTGGGCATTCTGCAAAGCTCGGATCAAGGGGGCCGTGTCGGGGCAATCGCCAAAGGCGAGAAACTGCATGAACAGCCGCCGATCCAAAGTGATCGGCGAGCCATCCGCGGCACGCCCCTTCTCGCGAACGTCCATCGGCTCATGTGCTTCGGAAGTCATCATTTTCCTTTATGGCATTGCCGCATCGTCGGCTTTGGCCTTGCCCCGGGCACCGCCTCGCGCGGGCCTGGGGCGGGCGGCGGGCTTGGTTTTGGCCGGTTTATCGTCGGCCGCGCCGGCGGCGGCATCTCCGCCGGCGTCAAATCCGCCGGCATCTTCCTTCGGCTTTTTCGGCGCCGGTTTCTTTGGAGCGGGTCGAGCCGGCGCGCCTTCGTCGCCGGAGGCTGCCCCCTTGCCTTTCGATTTGGGCGGCAGCTTGGGCACGGGATCGTCGTCCGGGGGCTGTTTGTGACTCTCGTTGTAAATCACCGGCTTGACCGATTCAACTTCGTGCAGACACTGCAGCAAGCCCGTATTCGTGCCCAGGTAGATTCGATCGGTCTCGGTATTACCGATGGCAACCGGCAGAGCGGTCGTCGGCAGGCTGTCGAGCACGCTGCCGTTCTTGGCATCGAGAATTCGCAAGCGGCCCAATTTATCGGAGGCGTAAACCCGTTCCCGACCGGCGGCGACATAGTGCATGATATCGGCGGCCCACCAAATTTGCTTGCCCGTCTTGGCGTTTAGACAGAACATGCCGCCTAGCTCGGTCGTGGCATAGACGCGGTCTTCGATTACCACCGGCGAATCGATGGCCGGTTCGGCGGTTG
>JANXOJ010000310.1 GCA_025353625.1 Planctomycetota bacterium
CCGGTGCCCGCCAGGGCGACAAGATCGATTGCATCATCAGCTCGATTGGTTCGGCCAAAACCCTTGCCGGAGGGCAGCTATTCCTGACGCCGCTCATTGGCCCCGACCCAAAGCATCCGCGCGTCTTTGCATTTGCCGAAGGCCAAGTGACGCTGGAGAACCCGGCCATGCCCAACACGGCCCGCATTCACGATGGCTGCCGATTGGAAGAGGAATTTTTCAATGCCTTCACGAGGGACAATTCGATTACGCTGGTGCTCGACAAGAGCCATGCCGAATGGCAGGTGGCCCAGGATATTGCCGACATGGTCAATAACCAGATGGCCAAACAGGTCAGCAGCTCGACGCCGATCGCGCATGCCATGAACCAAGGAAACGTGGTCGTCGCCATCCCACCGCAATATCGCGAAGACCCCGTGTTGTTCATCTCGCAAGTACTCGATATTTCCATCATGGAGCCGCGAACGACGCCGCGCGTGGTCATCAACGAGCGGACGGGCAATATCATCATTAGCGGCGATGTGGAAATTGGCTCGGTGGCCGTTACGCACAAGAACCTGGTGATCGAGACGGGCGGCCCGAGCGCAGCCCGACCGTTTATCGGCGTCGATCCGGTCGATCCGACGGCCCCCAAGCTGAAAGCCCTGGTCGATGCCCTGAACGCGGTCCACGCTCCGACGGAAGACATTATTGAGATCATTAAAGGACTCGATCGCAACGGGAAGCTGCACGCTCCGTTGATTGTGGAATAGATGTATCAGGCACTCTCCGAGGAACCCCGGCCATGAACAGCATTAACCTCGTCAGCACGACGCCGATGACGTCGCCGACCGCATCGACGAAGGTTCCGTCGAAGTCGAACGACAATCCGGCTCTGCGCAAAGAATTCGACAAGTTTGTTGGCGAAACCTTTTATGGGCAAATGCTACATTCCATGCGACAGACCCTCGGCACGCCGGCCTACTTTCATGGCGGTCAGGCCGAAGAGATATTCACCCAACAGCTCGACCAGATATTGTCGTCCAAACTATCTGCAGCCAATGCCGATAAGCTGACCGGGCCGATGTACGAACTATTCACGCAATCGCGAAAATAACTCTATTCACCTCGCTCCGCGAGACGACAAATCAAGCCAATTTCAAAACTAGAATGCCAACTATCGTGCAACAGAATTCCTCGCTTGAATCCGAACTCGCCACGTTGCTCAACGACCTGCTGTCAGGTCAAAGCGAATTGATGGCCGTGCTGAATCGCAAACGATCCCTGCTCGGCGCGATGGACCATCAAGGTCTTGCGGCCATGGGCGATGAAGAGCAGCGTTTGCTCGGCGTCTTGCAGGACTGTTTGAAGCGAAGGCAAGCATTGCTAGCACGCGCGGCCGATGAGGGCCTTCCCTCAATCAGTATACAGGCACTTACCAATGCCCTGCCAACCGCCCAACGCACCCCGCTGGCAAAACAGGTGGCAACCGTTGGATCGCGGACGCGATTGTTACAAACCCAAAGCCTTACCAATTGGATCGTCATTCAGCGGACGTTGATCCATCTTTCCCAATTGCTAGAAATTATCGCAACTGGAGGCCGTCTTCAGCCGACTTATGGAAATGCGGTGTTGTCGACTTCGCACGGCACACTTATTAACCAAGAAGCGTAAACCTAGACGATGTCCCTCTTCGGTTCCATCCAGTTGGCCAGCGGCAGCTTGCGAGCGAACGATATCGCCTTGCAAGTCGTAGGGCAAAATATCGCCAATGCCAACACGCCCGGCTACATTCGCGAATCGGCCAACTTCGTCCCCGGCCCCACCCAGAGCGACGGTGCCTTGGTATCCGGCACGGGCGTAGTGGTCCAGTCGATCACCCAACAAATCGACAAATTTCTCGAAGGTCGCCTTCGCAGTGCAAGCTCCGATCAGGCCAGTTCCGACACGTTGAAGGGAACCTATACGCAATTAGAGAATATTCTCGGCGGGCTCAATAGCGGTTCCAACGTAACGAGTGCATTGAATCAATTCTTCGCGAGCATTTCCAACGTTCTCAATCAGCCTGAAAGCGCGTCGCTGCGGCAGCTTGCCACCTTGCAAGGCCAATCGCTTGCGAAATCGATCAACGATTTGGCGGGCCAGACCTCCGATCTGCGTACGTCCGTCAACGATCAGGTGGAAAACCTGGCACCCACGATCAATCGGTTGACGTCGCAAATCGCGCAGTTGAACGCAAAAATATCGCAAACGACCGGTGGAAGCCAATTGCCGAGCGATGCCGTGGGACTTGCGGACCAACGCAATCAAGCAGTCGGCGACCTCGCGAAAATTGTCGGCGGACAGGTCACCACCCAACTCGACGGCACGGTTTCGGTCTACGTCAACGGCAGCTATCTAGTGGACGAGGGCACCTCCCGTGGAGTTCACGTCGCTCATTCAACCGACCGCGGCCAGACTATCTCCACCATTGAAATCAATGATATCAATACGCCGCTCGATCCGGCCTCGGGTCAATTGAACGGTCTCATCAACTCTCGCGATCAGGTGCTGGGCGGTTTTACCGATCAGCTCAATGCGTTCGCCGGAACGCTTGCGAATGAGTTCAACAAGGTCTACTCAGGCGGCCAGGGGCTTTCGGCCTATTCGCAAGCCACCAGCCTCAATGCCGTCGCCGATGCTAACGTGCCGCTCAATCAAGCCGGCTTGGATTTCACGCCGACCAACGGCTCGTTCCAGATCACCACGAAGAACCAGCAGACCGGCGCATCGACTACCACGGACATCCCCGTTGCCCTGCTCGGTCCAGCCCACAATACGACGCTGAATAGCCTGACTGCGGCAATTGATCGAGTCGGCGGACTGAAGGCCCAAGTCGTCGGCGGAAAACTGAGCATTTCAGCCACGGACGCAAATACCCAGTTCACCTTCGGCAAGGATACCAGCGGAACGCTCGCCGCATTGGGGCTGAATACATTCTTTACCGGCTCGTCCGCCGGTAACTTGGGAATCAATGCGGGCGTGCTCAAGGATCCGGGCAAGTTTGCCGCAAGTACAACGGGAGTCGGCACCGACACCACCAACGCCCAGGCACTCGCCAATTTCCTCACGAAGCCGCTGTTAGCCCAGGGCGGCGATACTCTCCAGAACATCTTCACGAGCATCACGACGACGGTCACGCAATCGTCGGCGAATGCCAAAGCGAACGCCGATGCGGCGGATACGTTGCAGACCACCCTGGCCACTCAGCAACAGGCCACAAGCGGCGTGAATCTCGACGAAGAGGCCATCAATATGCTGGCCTATCAACGAGCCTACCAAGCCTCGGCCAAATTTATTTCCACGGTTAACGACCTACTAAACTTGCTGGTTCAATTGTAAGCACGCAGGCTGCTCATGAGCAACTCCATCACCGGAATCCCAACGACGCGCGTCAGCAGTCAGTTCATCCGAACGCAACTGCAATCGCAACTCAATTCGGCGCAGCGTACCATGTTCGATCTGGAAACGCAGATCAGCACGGGCCATCAATTTCAATTGCCCAGCGAGAATCCCAACGCGGCCCTACAGGTTATCGGAATCCAGAGCCTGTTGCAACGCAAGG
>JANXOJ010000323.1 GCA_025353625.1 Planctomycetota bacterium
CCCCGATTACTCGCAACAGATTTTGGAGAAGGTCGCCGCTTTTGACGTGCTTGCCGACGTGGCCAGCGCGCACCACGAACGGATCGACGGTCGCGGCTACCATCGCCGCTTGGAAGGCACGAGCTTGCCTTGGGCGGCGCGGGTGCTAGCCGTCGCCGACATGTACGAGGCGATGTCGGCCAAGCGGCCCTATCGCGATTCGATGTCGTGGGACAAAATCCAGGGCATTCTAGCGCGCGATGCAGGTAGCGGGGTCGATCCCGAGTGCCTGCGGGCCCTGGAGTGCTGGCACGAGCGGCACGCGCTGCAATCGCGCGTCGAGGCCCAATTAGACGCCGTCGATCAACTCGTGGCTTCACTCTGAGAGAACGGCGCGCGAGCCAAGTGGATGCCCAGGCCGATGAGGAACGCACACTGCAGTAGCACAAACGCGCTCGGCTCGGGAACTGCGCTGATGCTAGATTCTGCCGCCGGGGCCTGCGACGGCATGCCGCCAAAAATGAGCGTTGCCCCGGCATGCACGGTAAGACTGGTTCCCTGGGGCAGTGCGCCATTCTTCGTCAAGTAGACGGTGCCGGAATTGAAGGTCGTTGCGCCAGCATAAGAGGCAATGTCGGAAAGAATCAAGGATCCTGGCCCGGCTTTGCGTAGCCCCGCCGCGCCGTTGACGGAGCCTGAAAGGGTCAAGGAGCCCGAGTCGATTTGAACGACGGTATCCGACTCCAGGTCCAAGGGAGCCGCGATGACTTGGTTGCCCAGTTTGGTGTGGACGAGTGAATTGCTACCGGAGTTCTGCAAGATTACCGTGGCATTCCCGGCGAGAGTGTATCCGGCCGAACTCTGCAAGTCGATCGCACCCAGCGCGATCGGTTGATCGATGGTGACGGTTCGCGGTGCCGTAATCGCCGGACCAAACGTCGCCACGTCGCCCGCAGCATTCGGCAGGCCACTGGACCAATTGCCGGGCGCGGAAATCGAGCCGTTGGCATCAACGTTCCAGTTCCCGGATCCGCCTTGCACGGCGGTCAGCGTCAAGTTGTTGCTGCCGAATTTTGGGACGAGTTGCAAACGGTTGCCCAAGTCGAGGCCGCTTACGGTCGCGAAGGCCCCGCTTTGCGTTCCAAACGACAGAATCTGAAACTGTGCTCCGTGGCTTGGCCGATAGGAAGGATCCGCAAGCGCGACGGTCAACGAACCGCCAAGTTCGATCGCGCCGGCCACCTGGATGGCGTCGTACACGCCGCCGCCAGCCGATCCGGCAAGCCGCACGACGGTGTTGGTCGTCGGTGTCAGATGAACGTTTCCACCAAACGCCAGGGCTGCGGCATTGATAACTGGGGAGCCTTCTGGTGGCTGGCCCACGATGGCGCCGCCATTGGGACGCAAGTCGTTCGATATATAGACGTCGCCGCCGCCGCTAAAGCTGCCGCTGCCGGTCAACGCGCCGAGAAATAATACGCTGGAATTGGTCGCCACGGAGACGGTGCCGTTCTGGGTCACATCGCCCCAGAAAGTGACGCCGGACGAGCCGGTCACGTTGATCAACGCGCCGGATTCATTTGCGACATTGCCGAACACGTCGCTGAGGCCTTTGCTAATCCCGATCGTGCCCTGATTGTCGAGCCCGGCATCGAAGTACATCGTGGAGTAGGCGGCATTGATGGTAGGACTCGATCCGCCCAAATTGGGAACGCTGGCAGAATTGGTGAAAGGTGCCGCCGTTTCAACCTGCGCCTGATAATACTGCGAACCGATAACCTCGATCAGGCCCCCGTTGGTTTGAGCGTTTCCGCTTTGTAGGTAGAACCGCTGCCCGGCACCAATCCGCACATCCCCAGTCTGCTGGTTGATGAAGCTGCCGCTGGGTTCGGCACTGCCGATCAAGGTGCCGCTATTCGTCAAGCTGCCGATCTGGAGCGGGGCGGCGTTGTTGCTTAGGACGCTTGCGCCGGCGGCAATTGCCAAATCGCCGGAGATCATTCCCGCCGCCGATACGACAATCCGCCCGGCGTTCGCGGCCACGTTGCTTGAAATCGGCCCCGTGAGCGTCAACGTCCCCTGGCCCATTTGCGCCAAGCTGCCGGGGCCGGTCGCGGCAGAGGCGAAGGTGAAATTGTCCGATCGATTGAAGGCCAGAACGCCGCTGGTGGCTACGCTGCCCGAGATGCTGCCGATATTCCCGCCGTTGCCAATTTGAAGCGTGCCAGCGGTGATGACCGTTCCGCCGGAATAACTATTGCCGGCAGTCAAAATCTGCATACCGGGACCAAGTTGGCTCAGTCGGCCGCTGCCGCTGATGACACCCGCAAAGAGTTGTCCGGCCAGCGGCGGCGCAAAGGCTGCGGTTCCATTGTCGTTGATATTCCCCACGATAGTTCCGATTGCCGAGCCGGTACCAAGTTGCAGCGTGGAGCCTTGGCCGATGGACGTTCCGCCGGAATAGGTGTTGCTCGCGGCCAGGATGATCGTGCCGGTGCCGGCCGTGGTCAGGCTATATCCGCCGCCACCGTCGTCAATCGGAGCCGCAATCGTCAGCGGGCCGGAAGAATTCTGCGTAACGGTCATCGAGCCGGCGATAATCAGCGGCGCGGAAATGGTGTGCGCACCGTTGCCGCGAACATTGCTGACGGTAATGCTCGGCCCCGCTCCACCGGTTTGCGATAAAGTCAGCGTACTGGAGCCTTGACCGGCGAGAACATATCCATAAGGGCTGTCAAAGTTGAGCGATCCGACCGTCCGCGATCCATCGAGCGTCACGGTCGTGGCGCCTGTCGTCGAGTTGAGCAAACTCGCTTTGCTGCCGGCACCATCGGGCAAGGGGCCGAACCAACTCGATGTGGCCGACCAAGCCGCACTGCCCGGGTTGGTCCATTGAAATGCGGTCGTGGCATACAAGTGGGCGTTATTGATGGCATAGGTCGTGCCATCGGCCCCGATGATCGTGGGCGTATAGGCTGAACCGATCGGTTCGGCGTTGTTCACCGATTGCGACAGCGTATTCGTATTGAGATCCCAGCGGTAATTCGTGCCCGCTTCGTCGTTGGCGATGATGGAATCGGTTGCCGGATCGACGGCTGCCGTGTTGAGGCACCATTCCGTGACGGCCCCTGCAAATTCCTCGCTGGGAACGGGATTAAGGACCGAAACCACTTCCTTCATGACGGTAACCGGCCCATTAAAACGAGTGGTGAAGGATTCCGACGCATTCGGGTCGAAGATACTGACTTTATGCTGGCCGGAGCCGCCATTACTGACATAGTCGTTGTTCTTCGTCAAAACGAGATACGACGAATTGCCCGTATACGACTTCACCATGGAAGCCGGCACGATGGAGGGAGTTACGTCCCAGCCGAATGGCCCCGGCGTATAGCTCGTGCTGAGATCGCCGCTGAACTGAAGCAGGTAGCCCTTTCCAAAGCCCGGCGCGCCCTCTTGCACGCCAAAGAAGACGCGACCGTCCGGGCCAACCGTCGGCGAAGCCGTGCCAACACTGCGCACGCCGGCCGGGATATTTAAGGAAGGGTCGATCAATTCCACGGCTTTTTTCGGCAACAGCGTTGTACTGTCCAGTGCAACGAGGTCTCCATGTTCGTTGTCGCCGTTGATACCGGTGACCGCCATATAGAGCGTCTTACCGTCATTGCTCAGTGCCGGGGCGCAGTTCTGCTGAACGTCCGCAATGTACGACGCTCCCAGTGCCGCCGCATTCGCAGAAACCCACGAACCCTGCCCGCTGGCGGATATCCGCGCTATCCCCGACGTCAGTCCGGCGGAATTATCGCCGCGCACATTGAAGCCGAAGTAGATGTTGCCGGAGCTATCGGAAGTAATCGGCGTTTCAATCTTTACGTTGTCGAACGCCGAAGGATTGTTTTGATAATTCGACGTGCCATAAAAAGCAAATTGCGTCGGTGTCACCGCGCCGGCACCGTTCAAATTGGTGCGATAATAGACCGTGCCGCCCGGACCGGGAAAGTACATGCCGCCTTGCGGCGTCAAAGTGGGCGAGTAACTCGGGGTCCAGTCGTTATAGGGCAGCACGTAGTCGCTGGTCTGCGTCCAAAGCAGCGAGCCGTTCGTGCCATTAAAAGCGGAAACCTGGAATATGCCCGGCGAGGTTGTGTTGGCCGTGCCAGTCTTCATCGGCACGATGATCGTATTCTGCGCCGTACTCATGGGTGTGCCGTAATGGATATTCAGATCGTATCCATCATATTCCGGGGCAAGATCGACCGGCGTCGACCACCGCATGCCGTCCATCGACTGCGACGGAACCGTCGAGATGGCCGTGTGTTGCGCGTTGTTGCCCAGACCGGACCAGACCGGCAATTGAGCGGTCGCAACGGTCGGCATTAGCCCGGAAAGAAGCAAGAAGTTTACAAAACCGACAAGCCTCGTTGCAAAACCAAGTCGCATAATTTAATCCAAACAGGCAATGTATGAACCATTTAGTATCGCCTAAAGTTACAAAAAACGCAAACGATTTGCTGCGGGGGGGTGAAAGGGCACCTACAGACGCGGTCGGGCAAATCAAGCATTTTCCGCAACGGGGCTATTGTTGACGTAAACTTGCTCTACTACGAGGCTTAAGGCGAGGCTTAAGGTGAGGCTTAAGGCGTCCTAGGTAACTGCGGAAGGTATCCAAGTTAGGTTCCCGAAACGTGCCCAATTTCGGCCCGATTGGAATGATTGACCGCCGAAGTTACAATTGGTCCTTCGTGGTCACGGATGGCTTTTAATTTCCGGTATTCCGTCGTGTAGCGTCGTTACGTACGCGGAGAGACATTCGTGCCCTATCGCTCTGATCTTACTTTTCGCACCCTGGGTGCCCGAAACCTTCGCAAGCAAGCGAAGCAGCTCGTGGCGCAGATACGCGAGGTGCAAGTTGGCAACGATATCGAAAGCATCCATCAAGCGCGGGTTGCCTCGCGCCGCCTGCGCGTTGCCTTGAAGGTCTTTGGGGAGTGCTGGAAACCGAAGCTAGTCAAGCGATGGAAAGAGCAGGTTCGTCGATTGACTCAAGAGCTTGGCGAAGCCCGCGACCGCGATGTGCAAATCGAGTTTCTTACGGAAAGTTTGGCTTTGGTTTCCGAAAAGCGACTGGTCCCGGGCATCGCGCGGCTTCTAAACCAAATCGAGCGTCAGCGGGAATGGCTACAACCGCGGATCCGCAAGGCGGTGGATCGACTGGAGAAGAGCGGCGTCTTGCGCTCGATTCGAACGACGTGCCGCGGAGTATTGTCGAAGCAGAATATCTCGCCGGCAATCTATGGCGAAGACGCGCGCCGCCACACGGCACGTCAGATTCAAAAGCGGCTGAAGGCATTGCTGCATTGCGAAACAAGTTTGGCCGACGACGAGCAGCATCAGCGGCACCACGCCATGCGTATCGCGGCCAAGCGGTTGCGGTACAGCATGGAACTGGCCAAACCGATCTTTGGGGGCCCCGTGGCTGCCACCATTGAGGCGACGAAGAAAGTCCAATCGCTCCTGGGCGAAATTCACGATTGCGATGTCTGGCGGGAGCACCTCGACGAGTTCGACAGCCAGGAAGCCAATCGGGTTCGCGTCCATGCAGGTGAATCGCGACATTACGAACGGCTGCGGCCCGGCATCGACCACCTCCGCACGGAGCGGCAGGCGTGCCGTAGCGCACGGTTCGCGGAATTGGTTCGCTATTGGGGCGAACTGAGGGAGCAAGGGCTATGGGACCGCTTGAACGCCATCGTGGAATGGGGCGATGGCTCCACGCCGACGGAAGCGGTGGTCAACCAGCGGTGAGGAACGAACCGAGGATGAATCGCGGCCGCACTTGAATTGGACGAATGAATGCCGCCCGCCTCCTCATTGGCAAAGTACGACGGGAAACTACGACTGTTGTTTATTCCGTGCTGCTTACTGCAAATCGACTCCACGCGACTCTCACATAAATCCATCCAACAACTCTTGCGGTGCCGGTCCATACGCGGCCGGCTCCATCGTGCAGGTCGCTCGGCCTTGGCTTAAGCCCCGCATGGCATTGGAGTAGCCGAAGAGATTCGCCAGCGGAGCTTGGGCCTCGATGATCGTTCGCCCGCTGCGATTGTGCGTGCGATGGATGACCGCCCGACGCTGTTGCAGGTCGCTGACGATGTCGCCAAGATTCTCGTCGGGCACGGTGACTTCGATATTCATGATCGGCTCCAAGATCACGATCCCGGCATCTTTCAGCCCCTTGTTGAAGGTATCGGCGGCGGCCAATCGGAAGGCCAACTCGTTCGATTCGGTTTCGTGCGTCTGCCCGCTTAATACAGTCGTTTTGACGTGCATCAGCGGGAAGCCTAACATGCCGCCCCCTTGGCCCAATTCCGAAAGCACCTCCATCGCCGCATTGAGGTACGCCGGGGCAAGCTGCGCGGCCACTTCGGAAGTAGGAACGGCTATCGGCATCGGGCTAGCGGCAAAAGGCTCCATGCGGATCGTCAGCCGCGCGAAGTGCGCCTGCCCGCTCATCGTGCGATGACATTCGCCGGTCACCTCCACCGCCTTCTGGATCGACTCGCGGTAACTAACGCGCGGCTTGTGAACCCGCACGTTGAGCTTGTAATCGCGAAGCAAACGGTGCTTGATGACTTCCAGGTGCAGCTCGCCCATGCCGCTAATCAACGTCTGGCCCGTCTCCTCATTTTCGCGGGCGCGGAACGTGGGGTCTTGCCGCTTCATCATTTCCAGCACATCGGCCAGCTTCTTGCGTTCCGTGGAACTTTCCGGCTCGATGGCCATCGATATGACCGTCTCGGGAAATTGGATCGACTCCAACAAGATCGGATCGTGCGCATCGCAAAGCGTGTCGCCGGTGATCGATTGCCGCAGGCCAATGATGCCGATGATGTCGCCGGCCTCAACGGCATCGACCTGCTTGCGCTCATCGGCCTGTATGCGCCAAAGCTGCGGCACGTTTTCCTTTTTATCGTTGCCCGGATTCAGTACGCGGCTGTTGGCTTTGAGCCGGCCGGAGTAGATGCGGACGTAGTGCAAGTCGCCGTGCGTGTCGGCGACGATTTTGAAGACCAATCCGCAAAACGGTTCGTCGCTCTTGGGCTTGCGCGTTATCTTGACGTCTTTTTTCTTGGGGTTCAATCCTTCAACCGGCGGCATATCCAGCGGGCTGGGCAAATAGGCACATACGGCGTCGAGGAGCGTCTGCACGCCGGTCTTGTTCAATGCCGAACCGCACAGCAGCGGCACGACGAGGTTGTGCAGCGCGGCCTCGCGGAGCGTCTTGCGGATGAGTGCCTCCGGAACCGGGGCGTCGTTCATCAGCAGTTCCATCAACTCGTCGTTGCACATCGAGAGTTGATCGAGCATCTGCGACCGCCATAGCTCGGCGTCGTCCTGCATCTCGGGCGGAATCTCGCTTTCGACAATCTCCACACCTTCCGGCAGTGTGAAGGTAAGCATCTTCATCGCGATCAAATCGATCAGCCCGCGGAACGGATCGCGGGTATGCGCAGGCCCCTGTCCGACGGGCAGGATCACCGGCACCGGCTTGCAGTTGAGCCGATTGCGGATTTCTTCCAGCGTGCCGTAGAAGTCGGCCCCTTCGCGGTCGAGCTTGTTGATGAAGGCGATGCGGGGGACGCGATATTTATCGGCCTGCCGCCAAACGGTTTCGCTCTGGGCCTCGACCCCTTCGCGCGCACTGAAAACGACCACGCCGCCGTCCAAGACGCGGAGGCTGCGTTCCACTTCAGCGGTGAAATCGACGTGCCCCGGCGTGTCGATGAGGTTGATCGTGAAGTCCTTCCAAGGAAAATGCACGCAGGCGGAGTAGATGGTGATGCCGCGCTGCTGCTCCTCGGGGTCGAAATCGGTGGTCGTGGTCCCCTTATCGACTTCGCCCATGCGGTGCGTGAAGCCGCTATAAAACAGCATCCGTTCGGTGACGGTGGTTTTTCCGGCGTCGATGTGGGCAATAATGCCGATGTTGCGAAGGTTCTTGGTGTCGTGGGCCATGGCAGCGGAAAGGGGTTGGCGGGAAAGGAGTTAATGATAGGGTTGCAGGCCGGCTAGGTCAACTGCCCATTGTCCGCTGCTTGCTGCCCGCTGCGCGCTGCTGCGCCGTTTATCCGCGCGGAAATGAGTTGCCGCAGTCGACAAAATGGTACAATATTCGCACCATGTCAAACGCATTTCAATCGCCCTCATTCCCGAGTTTTATCTTCCTAATTGTCGCCGCATTCGACGCTCGCGCCGGAGACTGGCCGCAAATCATGGGGCCGAATCGCAATGGCACGGCGGCCGTGGAGAAGCCTGCCGAACAATTGGCCGATACGTGGCCCACCGGTGGACCGAAAACGCTTTGGCAACGCGATGTCGGCAGTGGATTTGCCGGCGTCTCGGTGAGCAAGGGGACTGCGGTCCTGTTCCATCGCGTTGGGGAACAAACTCTCGTGGAAGCCCTCGACGCTCGTAGCGGGAAGCCGCTTTGGAAAATGCCCTTCCCAGCCAGCTACTCGCCCGCGTTCATTGAGGACGACGGCCCGCGCGCGGCACCGGTCATCGCGGGCGACCACATTTATACGTACGATGCGTCGGGGCATTTGCGGTGCCTCGATCTCGTTTTAGGCAAGGTTCTTTGGAAGCGCGATACTTACGAAGACTTCAACTCAAAGAAGGATTTTCACGGCGAACCGCCGCAAGGCTATTTCGGTTTTGCCAGCTCGCCCCTCGTGGAAGGCAACAAGGTCATCGTCAACGTCGGCGGCGATACGCAAGATTCCGGAATCGTCGCCTTCGCTGCCGACACCGGCGAAACCGTCTGGAAGGCGACGAGCGAGCGGGCCAGCTACTCATCGCCCCTGGCAGTCACGGTGGAGGGAGTTCGCCATCTGATCGTCGTAACGCGGCTGAACGTCGTCTCGCTCGATCCGGCCAACGGCAAGCAGCGGTTTCGCTTTCCCTTTGGCCGCGTTGGTCCCACGGTGAATGCGGCGAATCCGGTGGTCTTCGATGGGCATCTCTTCGTCACTTCGAGCTACGGCATCGGCTCGGTGCTGGCAAAGATCGAGCCGGACCGTGCGGAAGAACTTTGGCGCGATCCGGATATTCTGGCAAGCCAGTATACGACGTGCGTGGAGAAGGACGGCTACCTGTTCGGCATTGACGGACGACAAGACGGGCCGGCGGCCGAACTGCGCTGCATCGACCCCAAGGCCCGCAAGGTTGTCTGGAAGCAGCCTTCGTTCGGTTACGCAACGCTGATCCGTGCCGGCGACAGGCTGCTGATTCTCACGACGGAAGGGACGCTCGTGCTTGTCGCCGCGAACGCAACGAAGTATCGGGAGCTCGCTCGGGCGCAGATTTTTGAAAGCACCGTTCGCGCGCTGCCTTCCTTGGCCGACGGCCTGCTGTACGTCCGCGATAGCAAGCTGCTCAAGTGCGTCGATTTGAGGGCCAAGTAGGTCCGTTCCGCCGGAACGAACCGTCGTGCATACTTTTGCTGCGGCAAGCCGATCGCATTGCAGAAAAAAAGGGAAGCCGGGACGCATCGACTGCCCCCAACTTCCCCCGTGATGTCTCTATGAGAAGCAATTTGCTTCCATCGCTCGATCAGCCTTGCGGATTGCCGAAGCCTGGCCGGACGCGCTTTTGCACATCGGTTTCCAAGACGCCAAACGTCTGCTCGTGGCGTTGGACGGTCAGGGTCAAGGCGTGAAGCATCCGCTTCGCCGTGAAGAAGTTCGTAATGATCCGCTGCGTGATGGCAATCGGCTGCGTCGGCACGCCAAACGGCTGCGGATTCAGGCCGAAATCAATGATCAATTCTTCCGGGGTGCCCGTTACGCGGCAGAAATTGGCATACAAGGCCAATGCCTTCGTATCGTCAATCTCGACTTGCACGCGCTGTTGGGCCTGGGCGGCAGCGGCTTCAGGTTGGGTTTCGGACACGGCTATCTCCTTGTCGTTCATAAATACTTGGACCTTATACGTGGACGGAATTGACTGAATGGATCGTCCAATCAAAGAAAAGTCTATCGCAAAAAGCAAATGGCGGACACGCCGACCACCCGCATTTTTCAATTATATGCGATCCCGGCTAAGGCCACTGTTAAATTGCGTTGTTTTCGCTGACTTTTCCGAATTCATCAAAGAATGTGCATGACGGTGCCGATTATTGTGACTGGATCGTTTAGGTAGACTTTAACGACCGTTAATCGCGCTCGTCACACGTGCGTTCCACCGAACACTTCCCAAACCACCCAATCCACCCGGCCACTTGTTATGTCGAGCATTCGTCACTACGCCTGCCCGTCCCTGTCGGTCGTTGCGACCGCCTGGCTCGCCGCGCTGCTGCTGGCCGGATGCCGGACGATCAATCCCTACGACCCCAAGTTGGAACCGCCGGTCCCGGCGGAGATGCAGCCGCCGCGCGAGATGAATAAGGTCTCGCTGCCCGCTTATCGCATCGAACCGCCCGATATTATCCAGATCGAAATGCTCAAGCTGGTCCCCTTGCCGCCCTATCGCGCCGAGGTCTTCGATGTTTTACAAATCCGCGTGACCAATGCCCTGCCCGACCAGCCGATCGATGGATACTTCATGGTCGAGGCCGAAGGGACAATCAACTTAGGCCCCGGCTACGGCTCGCTCCGCGTTGCCGGCATGACCATCGACGAGGTCCGCGCGAACATCAACCGTTGGCTCGCTCAGTGGCTGAGGGCACCGGAAGTCTCCGTGCAGTTGTCTCGCGTTTCCGGTGCTCAACCGGTGACCGGCCAGTACCTCGTCGGCCCGGACGGCTCGATCAACCTGCGGCAATACGGCGTGGTCCATATCGCCGGCAAGACCGTCACCGAATCGCGGATCGCCATCCAGAAACACTTGAAGCAGTATCTCGACAATCCCGAATTGGCCGTCGATGTGGTGGCCTACAACAGCAAGGTTTTTTACGTGGTGACGCAAGGTGCCGGGCTGGGCGATTCCGTCCGCCGCTTCCCCGTCACGGGCAACGAGACGGTGCTGGACGCGGTGAGTCAGATCAACGGTCTGTCGCAGATATCGAGCAAGCATATATGGATAGCACGGCCCGCTCCGCACGATTTTGGCTGCCAGCAGATATTGCCCATCGAGTGGGACGCGATCACGCAAGG